>CALPIW020000019.1 GCA_943323725.2 Polynucleobacter meluiroseus
CCTGCGCCGAAGTCCCCCGCCACCAAATAATTTTCAAAGCACCCCACTCATGAAAAAAATCCACCGTTCGCAGCTCGCTTGGGCCGCTTTCGCCCTCGCGCTCGCCGCCGGCTCGCTCGTCGCCCAAGATGGCGATGCTTCCGCGCGCAAGCCGATGCTGCTCGCCGAGGCCCTCAAGGCTCGCGATGAAGGCAACCTCCAGACCGCCAAGGAGAAGTTCGAGGCGATCCTCGCGATCGACCCCAAGGACATGGGGGCCAACGAAGGCCTGACCTCCGTCAACGCCGCCCTGGCCGAGGCCACCGCCGCCAAGCAGGCCGCTGACGCCAAGGCCTCCGCGCCGACCGACGCCGCTCCGGCCCCCGTCGTCGCCCCGGCTCCGTCCGCCGCCGGCACCCTCGACGAAGTCGCGACCGCCCACCAGAACCGTTTCGACGAAGTCTCCCGCGCCATCGACGCCGCCAAGGCCAAGGTCGCCGCGGGCGACCTCAAGCGCGCTCAGGAAATCCTCGACGGCGCCAGCGGCGCCATCGCCTCCATCCCGACCGCGGCGGCCCAGAAGCTCCGCGACGCCATCGCCCTCGCCAAGCAGGACCTCGCCGTCCGTCGTGACGCCGGCGGCGCTTCCGCCGCCCAGGAAGAGGTCAAGCGCCTCGCCAAGGAAAATACCGCCGCCCTCTCCAAGCAGGACGACGCCATCGACGCGGCTGAAAAGCTGCTCCGCAAGGGAACCGCTGAATCCGTCGACCAGGCCATCTCCGATCTCGACGCGGCCGACCGCGCGCTCGGCGGCGAAAGCCTCTCCAACAAGGACCTCAAGGAGCGCATCAAGGCCACCAAGGGTTCGGCCCTCGCCCGACGCGCCCTCATCGCCATCGAAGCCCGTGACATGAGCCGTGCCACCGGCCTCGTCGCCGAGTACGCCAAGCTCAAGGGCGAGGAAGATCCGGCCGTGCTCCGTCTCCAGAAGGAGCTCGCCTCCAAGCGCGATAATCCGACCTACCGCAACATCGACGAGCTTTCCCCGGGCGTCCGTAACAAGGACGACAAGGTCAATGAGCTGCTCGTCAAGGGCCGCGCCCGCTACCTCTACGGCGACTACCAGGGCGCCCTCGACGCCTACCGCGAAGTCCTCCAGTACCAGCCCAACAACTCCGAATCCAAGGCCTATCAGGTCCGCATCCGCCAGATGCTGTCCGAGAACTCCGGCCAGTGGAACCGCGGGGTGACCAAGGGCAAGCTGCTCGAGCTCCTCGACGAGACCTGGAAGCTCCCCGAAGTCTTCAATCGCGAGAACACCAAGTCCGACCTCGGCAACGGCAACGATCCGGTGACCGAGAAGATGAAGACGATCCGTCTGCCCGAAGGCTTCGTCGCCCGCGACGAGCCGCTGGACCGCGCGCTCACCAAGCTGTCGAGCCTCTCCCAGACCTACGACAAGGATCAGAAGGGCGTGAACATCGTCCCCGTCACCGACGGAGGCGAAAGCCCCACCGTCAACCTGCAGCTCCGCGACGTCACGGTCTTCCAGGCCCTTGACTACCTCTGCAAGCGCGTCGGCTACAGCTTCTCCGTCAGCCCCTCGGGCATCGTCGAAGTCCGCAAGGACGCCGGCGACAGTCTGCTCGACACGCAGTTCTTCGAACTGACCCAGGCTGCCGTCGTCAAGATGACCGGCCAGGGCCTCAACACCACCGCTCCCGGCGGCGGCGCCACCAATCCCTTCGGCGGCGCCAGCGGCGCGGCCGCTCCGACCGACGGCAACCCGCAGGAAATGGCCATCAAGAGCTTCCTCATCCGCTCGGGCGTCCCGTTCGAGCCGCCGGCGACCCTCTCGTTCGACGGCACCCGTCTCATCGTCACGGGTAGCCCGAAGAATCTGGACCGCGTGAAGAACATCATCCGTCGCTACTCCGACATCAAGCAGGTCCACATCGAAGCCAAGTTCATCGAAGTCGAGCAGAAGGCGCTCAACGAACTCGGCGTCAATTGGTCGCTGACCCCCAACGTCGCTGGCAACGGCGGCGTCACGGCCGGCACCAACCTCCGTTCGATCAACCGCGTGTTCGCCCAGAACAACACCGCCCCGAAGAACCTGACCATCAACAGTCAGATCACCGACTCGGCCGGCGACACGACTAACAACCTCCAGACGTTCCCGAACGTCGCCCCGAGCTTCCCGGGGGGTATGAACCTGGGCAGCATCGCCAACACCTACGCCGGAACGGTCAATATCCTCAGCCGCGAGACCCTCGCCCTGACCATCCGCGCGATCGAAGAAAGCGCCGGCAGCGACCTGATGTCGTCCCCGAGCCTGACCGTCCTCGACGGCAAGACGGCCGTCATCAAGGTGGCCCAGCTGCTCCGCTATCCTCAGGCCTACGGCGACATCCAGTCCAACGTCGGCCAGGGCGGCGGCGGCAACGGTGGCGTCCTCGGCGCGGCCCAGACCTCCGTTGCGATCACGGCCGGTACCCCGCAGGACTTCACTGTCCAGGAAGTCGGCGTGACCCTCGAAGTCACTCCGACCGTCGCGGCCGATGACTCCATCGCCCTTAACCTCAAGCCGAAGGTGACCGAGTTCGAAGGCTTCGTGGAATACGGCGGTACTTCCGTCGCCTTGACCGGCGGCGTGACGGTCACCGTCCCGTCCGGCTTCTTCCAGCCGATCTTCAGCACCCGCGAAGTCACGACCGACGTCACCGTCTTCGACGGCGCCACCGTCGTCATCGGCGGCCTGACCCGCGAAGAAGTGAAGACCATCGACGACAAGGTCCCGGTCCTCGGTTCGCTGCCCCTCATCGGCGCCGCCTTCCGTTCGACCGGCAAGAGCGTCGCTAAGCGCAGCCTGATGGTGTTCGTCACCGCCAACCTCGTCTCGCCGGGTGGCGCGACCCTGCGCAGCACCCATCCGGGCATGCGCGCCGGGGCGACCTTCTCGAACCCCACGCTCATCTCTCCGGCCGGCGCCGTCTACCGCGAGCCGATCGAAGCCGCTACGCCGACCGAGCCCGCGCCGGTCGCCACCGAGCCGGCCAAGTAAGCCCGGCGACAAAGCCCGGTCCGACAGGCCCGCCATCCGGCGGGCCTGCTTTTTTCTCGATGCGTTCCGCCGGCGGAGCGACACTGCCCGTATGCGCTGGCTGCTCATCGACGGATTCAACCTGGTCTTCCGCAGTCACTTCGCGATGGAGCGCTCCAACCTCCGCCGCCCGTCCGATCAGTTCCCCACGGGCGCGCTGCACGGCTGGATGAAGTCGCTGCTGGACCTGCGCGAAGGGGAGCAGCCTGACCGGTGCGCCGTGTTCTTCGACCTCGGCGGGTCGGACCGCCACCTGGAGGTCCTGCCGGAATACAAGGCCCAGCGCGACGAGACGCCGGAAGACATCGTGCTCCAGCTGCCCGAGATCAAACGGCTCACCGCGCTGCTCGGCTTCCAGGTCTTCGAGCGCCGCGGCGTCGAGGCCGATGACCTGATCGCGACCGCCGTCCGGATCCTCTCCGCTTCGGGCGACGCCTGCGTCATCGTCAGCGCCGACAAGGACTTCGGACAGTGCGTCGGCGGACCGGTGGTCCAGCTCGCCCCTCCGCCCACCGCGAATCCCGCCCTCGGCTGGCGTCGGCTCGACCCCGCCGCCGTGACCGAGAAGTTCGGCGTCCCGCCCGCGCGCATCGCCGACTACCTCGCGCTCGTGGGCGACGCCTCGGATAATATTCCCGGACTCAAGGGCGTCGGCCCGAAGACCGCGGTGAAATGGCTGACGGAGTACGGCGACCTGGAGGGCGTGCTCGCCGCGGCCGACACCTTGCAGCCGGAACGCTTCCGCGAGCAGGTGAAGGCCGAGGCCGAGCGGATCCGCAGCAACCTCCGGCTCGTCACCTTCCGGACCGACTTCGCGTTCGAACCCGGCACGCCGGTGGCGGAGGACGTCGCCGGCGTCGAGGCCTTCCTCGTCGAGATGGAGATGCATTCGACCCTGCGCCGCTACCAGGCCAAGCATGGACGGGCGGAACCGACGCCGGCCGAGACGCCGAAGGCCGAGCCTCCGGCCCCGAAGGCGAAGGCCAAGCCCGCGCCGGACGCGCAGCAGGGCGAGCTTTTCTAGCCAACAAAAAGGCCCGCCGGTGAGGGCGGGCCTGATGGCGAAGGCTAAGCGCGAGGCTCAGTTCTTCTTCTCGGCCTTCTTCTCGAGCCTCGGCGCTTCGCCGGCGGCGGGGGCCGCGGCGGCCTGCTGCTGGGCGTTGGCGATGAGGCCCTGGACCTGGTTCACTTCTTCCTGGTTGAGCAGGATGACGAACTTCGACTCGAGGACTTCGACTTCGTAATTGTGGGTGATCGAGTAGCCGACGCTGTCGGCCATCTCCTTGTTGCCCTTGTTGAGGAGCTCCAAGGTCTGGTCGAGCTGGGTCTGGATGCGGGTCTTGTCCTCATCCTTCTCGGCGCGCTTCAGGAGCTCGGTGAGCTGGATGACGGCGTCGCGGCGGGCCTGGAGGACCTTGGCGAACTGGTCGAACTGGATGACGAGGTCGAGGCCGCGGATCTCGGCGGTCTGCAGGAGGCGACGGTCGCCACGGACGACGAGCTGCTCTTCCTTGAAGTTCTTGTCAGCCTTGGCCTTGGCGGCTTCTTCTTCCGAGACGACGGCGAAGAGGCGGAGGGCGGTGTTGATGAAGGTCGCCTGGCGATTGGCCACGGCCGAGACGCTGAAGCCCCAGACCTTGACGAAGACGGAGTCCTTCTCGTTGAAATCCTTCACTTCGGCTTCGGCGACCTTGATCAGGGCGTCGCGCTCGACGGTGGTGAGGGCGACCTGGATGCGCTGCTGGAGCTGCTGGATGCGACCGAGGTGCTGGCCGAGGGTCTGGAGTTCCTGCTGGAAGCGGGCGAGCGATCCCTGGTTGGAGATCGTCAGGACGACGCGGGCCAGGTTCTGGCCGAGCGGGATCAGCTCGACGACCGGGCCCTTCGGGGCTTCGGCGGGAGCGGCGGGGGTTTCGGTGGCGGACATATTAGGGTGGGGTGGGGGTTAGGGGTAAGGGGAGAGTACTTCTTGTCGGCAGCCGTCGGGGCCTTGGCTTCGATGGCCTTCTTTTCTTCCTCGGTGATCTGGATGGAAAGGCGGGCTTCGGAGGGCAGGGTGATGGCTTCGGCGTTGAAGTCGAAACCGCGGGCCTTCTTGAACTCTTCGAGGCTCTGGGAGAGGTCATCCTGGATTTCCTTGATGGCCTTCTCGACCTTCTTCTTGTCGTCGTCCTTGGTCAGCTTGGGCTGGAGGTCGATGAGCTGCTGGAGCTGGGCCTTGGCGTCCGTGATGCGCTTGAGGGCGAGGCCGAAGGTCTCGACTTCGACCTGTCCGGAGACGGTGTCCCGGATCTGGAACTTCTTCTCACCGGTGGAGATGATGGTGTCCGGCTTGAAGTCCTTGGCGGCCGAGATCTTGGCGAATTCTTCGTTGGAGATCGGGGTGGCGATCACGGCCTTGGTGGCGATGAACTGGTAGGGGCGCTCGATGCTGAAGCCGTTGTAGAGCTTGGTCATCGACTCGTTGTCGCCCTTGAGCTTGGCGGTCTTGGCCGCGATATCGTGGCCGCGGGCTTCCTTCTCGGGGGTGGTGAGGGCGTTATCGAGGAAGATCTGCAGGCGCTTGAGTTCTTCGACCTGCTGGCCGAGGACCTGGATGTTCTTCTGGAAGTTGAGGCACTCGGCGATGTTCTTGCCGAGCCAGACTTCGGCGAAGTAGGCCTTCGGCTCGGTCTTGGCGCCACCGGAGAGCTTGACCTCAGGGGCCGGCGCGGCGGCCTTGGTGTCGGCCGGCTTCGCTTCCTGAGCATTCAGGGAGACGCAGAGAGCAGCCAGGAGGAACGAGAACTTGTTCATGGGAGTGGGGAGGGAGGTTTGAACATAGGCAAAGCCTAGGCATGGACTACCAAAAAATCGTCCGAACCTCACTTTTTCGGAGGTATGAGGGCCCGGTCGATCACCTTGGCCAGATCCACCTTTTCGGCCTCCTTTTGGAGGACCTCGTCCGCCAGGACCGCCCGGACCTTGGGATGGTCAATGAAGCCACTTAAATCGTTGTTATTCAACAACTCCCGTACTTTTTTGTCCTCCCAGGCTTGGTAAAGGGTCGGGTGGGCGGCCAGGGCGCGGATTTCGGGCTGGGCCATCAGGCGCCGCCGGGCTTCGGGGTCGGCCATGAGCCGGCGGGTCTGCCGAATCAGGGTCCGTTGCTCGTCAGGGATCGGCGACCAGTCCTTGAGGTCCTGGGTCAGGGGCGTCGCGGCGAGCTCGTCGCGCACGGCGACCGTCCAATGGCTGGCCGGGGCCCCCGGGCGGGCGAGCAGATCGTAGACTGAGGCGACCGCGGCGAGGATGCCTACCAGCAGCAGGAAGTAGAGGGCGCCGGTCCAACAGCCGACGAGGGCTCCGAGCACGGGGCTCTCGGCTTCCTCCTGGCCCTCGGGAGTCCGGCCTAGGCGCCAGAGCAGGGCGTAACTGAGCAGGCCGGTCACGCAGGCGAGGCCCACGACGCCGGTGATGCCGCGGAGCATCCACGGGTAAGAGGTGCCTTGGAGCAGGGCGTGGCCGAGTTCGCCGCCGAAGAGCCAGCCGCTGAGTTGGCCGATGGTCAGGGCGGCGGGTCCGGCGAGCTGACGGAGCGGGCCGCGACGATAGCCGCGCCAGGCTCCCCGGATCATGAGCGCGGCGAGGATCCCGGTCGCGATCCAGAGCGTCGGCGAGAAGGCGGCGAGTTCGGTCGGCATCAGCGTTCGCCGAGCACCTTGCGGATGGCGGGTTCGCGGGCCTCGATGCTCTCGGCGAGTTTGAACTGCACGAGCGCCCGGCGCAGGTTGTGGCCAGGGTAGCGGACCTTGAAGTAGACATCGCCGGCGAGGTGGTCGGCCAGGAAGCGCAGGCCGAGCTCCAGCGGGATCAGGTGGATGCAGTCGTACAGGTGGCGGCGGTCGGCCGGGCTCAGGAAATCCTGCGCATGGGCCTGATAACCCCTGTGAAACATGGTGAAAAGATCGAGGTCGAAGACCACCGAACCCAGTTCGGGCGCGTCTTCGCCGGCCGGATTGCACACCGAGCGCGTGGCGTCGCCGATGTCATAATGCACCAGCCCGGGCTGCACGGTGTCGAGGTCGACGATGCACGTCCCGCGGCCGGTGGCCTCGTCGATCATGATGTTGCCGACCTTGGGGTCGCCGTGCGTCGTGCGCAGGGCGAGGTCGCCGCGGGCGCGGGCTTCTTCGAGCACCGCGCAGCGGGCGCGGCGGGTCTCGACGAAGCGCACGGCGCGTTTGGCTTCGACCGAGGCGTTCAGGCGCTCCTGGCCGCCGGGCGTGGCGAGGGCGGCGTCCATCTTCGCGAGGTAGCCCGGCGTGACGTGGAAACCGGGCAGGGCGTAGCCGAGCTTCGCCGCAGGCAGGTCGCTGACCATGCGATGGAAGTGGCCGAGCACGATGCCCGCCTCGTGGGCGTGCTCCGGGTTGCGGACTTTCTCGTAGGCCTGCGCGCTGGCGATCTGCGAGATCGCGCGCCAGAGGTCGCCGTCGGCGTCCGTCACCCAGTCTTCCCCCGACTTGGTCTGGATGATCTTGGGGAGCTGCCAGATGCGATCCGCGCCTTCCGCTTCGTGTTCGAGCTTGGCGTGACAATGGTCGGTGAGCACGCGCATGTTCTGCATGATCACTTCCGGCTGCGGGAAGACCGCCTTGCGGATGCGCTGCACGATGAAGCGTTGCTCCGAGAAGGTCGTCCGGAAGATCGCGAGGTACGTGTCGTTGACGTTGCCCGAACCATAGGGTTCGACGGTCACGAGCCGTCCTTGGACGTCGAACTGGCGGGCGATCAGGGCGGCTCGCATGGGGCTAGAGCCACCTTTGCCTTAATTTTCCCCGCTGGCGAGGGCATTTCCCCTGTCGCCAAGGCTTGATTTCCGCCTCTGGACGCCCATGTTCTTCCTTCCTCTGCGCCGCCACCTTAGCTCAGCTGGTAGAGCATCTCATTCGTAATGAGAATGTCGCCGGTTCAAATCCGGCAGGTGGCTCCAGCGCAGGGGGCTTTTTTGTCCGACCGTTTGCCCGTCCGGACTTTTCTTCCACCCTCCACGTCATGAGCCGAGCCGAACATCCGCCCCGCAGCCGGGATCTCTCCCGACGCTACGACCGGAATTTCCGCGCCGACGACGCCTACCGCGCGACGCTGCCGGACATGCAGAACAAGGACGCCTCCCTGATCCAGGGAGCCAATGTCCCGATCCAGCACGTCGGCATCTCCGGCTTCCGCCTGCCGATGCTGGTCGTCACCCGCGACGGCAAGCCGGTGCCGCTCGAGTGCACGGTGACCGGCTCGGTCTCCCTGGCGGCCGATCGTAAGGGCATCAACATGTCCCGTATCATGCGGACCTTCTACGAGTTCAAGGACCGCGTGCTTTCGCACGAGCTCCTCGAAGAGGTGCTCATCCGCTACAAGAAGGACCTCGACTGCAGCCGCGCCCGCATCCTGGTCGAGTTCCGCTACCCGATCCTGCAGAAGTCGCTCCGCTCCGGCCTCGAAGGCTGGCAGTATTACCGCGCCGTGCTCGAAGGCACCATCGACGACCTTGACCGCCTGCGCCGCTACGTCCATTTCGACTTCGTCTACTCTTCCGCCTGCCCGTGCTCGGCCGAGCTGACCGAGCACGCCCGCGAAGAGCGCAGCGCCTACGGCATCCCGCACTCGCAGCGCTCCAAGGCCCGCGTCGTCGCCGAGGTCTCCCCGGGTCGCGCCCTCTTCGTCGAGGACATGAAGGACCTCTGCCTCAAGGGCCTCCAGACGGAGACCCAGGTGATGGTCAAGCGCGAGGACGAGCAGGCTTTCGCCGAACTCAACGGCGCCTATTCGAAGTTCGTCGAAGACGCCGCGCGCGTGGTCTACGAGCAGTTCGACGGTGACGCCCGCGTCCGCGACTTCGTCATCGCCTGCTCCCATCTGGAGTCCCTGCATTCCCATGACGCCGTCTCGGTGATCAACAAGGGCATGCCCGGCGGGCTTTCGGCGGATTTCAGCAATTTCAGAGACCTGATCTGCTAGTCGGCTGACGGCTTGCCTGCTTGGGGTGGCCGTCTTACGGTCACTTTAACGAGGGGGTAGCTCAGTTGGATTAGAGCAGCAGCCTTCTAAGCTGCGGGTCGCGGGTTCGAGTCCCGCCCTCCTCACCACTTTTCGCCGTCATGTCCGCCGCCCCTTACCATCTCGCCGAGCGAGGGGTCAGTGTCGGCGTACGGTCCGAAGCGGAAGTCGAAGCCGGGCTGGCCACCGGTCGGCTCTCCGCGGCGACGCTTTCCTGGCGCGAAGGCGAGCCCGGCTGGATCGCGCTCACGGCCCGTCCGGAGTTCGCCTCGGCCATCGGCGCCTTCCGTTCGCTCGTGCCGCCGTCGGCGCTCGCCTTCGACGCGACGCTGTTGCTCCGACTGGATTGGACTACGTGGGCGCGGACCATGCGGGCCGTCTGGTCGGCCCCGCGCTCGGCGTTTCGTCCGTCGCCCGTTTCCGCTGGTCTTGGCCGGGCGGCCTTTTGGGTGCTCTTCTGCGCCACATTGGCGGCGCCCCTCGTTTACCTCCAGCTGGTCCTCACGGACGCGGCGCTGCCTTTCGGCCGCCGCAGCATCCTTGCGGGAATCCAAGTGGTCGCTCCGGCCGGATTAGATTTAAGCCGTTTCGCGGCGTTCTTTTTCCCGTTCCCGCTGGCCATGGTCGTGCTGACGATGGCCGGCGCCTGTCTCCTCCACGCTCTTCTCGTCCTTCTCGGCGGCGGTCAGGCCGGCTTTCGCGTGACCGCGCGCGTCGTGGCATACGTCACCGGGGCGATGCTGATGCTGGCCTTCGTGCCTTGCGGTTGGGCGCTCGCGCCTTTCGCGATGCTGGCTTATCTGTCGGTCTCGCTGCGGGAGGCGCATCGGGACGCCGCCTGGAAACCCCTGTTGGCTTTGGCGGTCGCGGGCTGCTGTGCTGCGTGCGTGGCCACGGCTTTCATGGCCCTGGCCGTCTGGCCTTTCTTCCGCCCGATGGGTTGAAGCGGGCCTAGGCTTGCGAGGGAGGTCGCCTCGCCTATCAAAGTGACATGCAGATCCACGTCGCTCGTCACCAACAGCAGCTCGGGGTCTTCGCCGTCGAGGACATCGTCGCCGGCCTGGCTTCCGGCCGGTTCCTCGCTTCCGACCTCGCCTGGCGCGAAGGGATGGCCGCGTGGACGCCCCTCGGCGATTGGGCCGAGTTCCGCGGGGTCGGCGTGCCGCCGCCGTCTCCGGGTCAGGCCACAGATGCCACGGCTCCGGCGATGCCTTCGTGGGAGCACGGCGCCTCGGTCGGCAATTACATCGCGACCATCAAGGAGGTCGCCCTCGACCCGGTACGGACCTTCGCGAACCTGCGCGACGGCGGCTTCGCCCGCCCGATTTCCTTCACCTATTGGTCGCTGCTGCCGGCCTGGCTCTGCGGCAGCCTGCTCTACGGCGCGATCTTCGGCTTCATGGCGACCGTCGGGATCGCCGGCCTTCCTGCGACGGAGGATCCCTTCCTCGCCTGGGTCGCCGGGATCGGCCCCATGGTGGCGGCCCTGGTGATCTCCGCCGCTTTGGCGGTCATCTTCCTCTTCGTCCCGCTCTTCAATTTCGTCGGCGCCGGCATCACCCACCTGCTGCTGCTGCCTTGGGGTCCCTCCGGCAGCTACGCGCAGACCTACCGCGCCAATGCTTATGCCTACGGCGCGTTCATGCCCTTCGCCTTCATCCCTTGCCTCAATTACGTCGCCATGCCGTGGCAGCTGGTGGCGGCCATCATCGCCCATTCGCAGGTCCATCGGATCGCTTGGTGGAAGGTCACGATCTCGCTCGTGGTGATTCCTTGCCTCTGCGTCTGCGGCATCTACGCGCTCTTGTTCGCGGTCGTCGCCAAGAATTTCGCCCGCTGATTTACCATGCAGATCCACGTCGCCCGTCACCAACAGCAGCTCGGGGTCTTCGCCGCCGAGGACATCGTCGCCGGCCTGGCTTCCGGCCGCTTCCTCGCCTCTGATCTGGCGTGGCGCGACGGCATGGCCGCGTGGACGCCCCTCGGCGATTGGGCTGAATTCCGAGGGGTCGGCGTGCCGACGGTGGTAACCTCGATGCCCTTCTCGATGCCCGTCGAGCCCGCCTCGGCCTCCCTGATTCCCTGGGAGCAGGGCAAGTCCTTCGGCTCTTTCTTCGCGACGATGGCGCAGGCGATGAAGCATCCGGCCGCCCTCACGACCGGGCGCTTCGCCTTCGGGGATTGGCTGGTGTTCTGTTATCTGGCGGTGCTGATCTCGCTGCCGTTCCAGCTGATCAACGTCATTGCTTTCGGCGACAAGAACGCCCAGGTGGCGGAGGGGCTGCGAAGCCTGAACATCCCGGAATTGAGCAAGGTCGCCGAACAGCTCGCGTCGGCCGAACCGGCGCCCGTCTGGGTCACGGTCGTCGGTGCCGTGATGGGGCTGGCGATGGCGCCGCTGGGCTACGCCTTCTTCGCGTTACTGCACTGGGTCGGCCAGCGTATCTTCCGCTACCAGGTCCCGGTCGAGCGGACCGTGGCGGCCGCCTTGCTGGCCACGGCCTTGCTGGCCGTACTGATGGCTCCCCTGCAGCTGCTCGGTTTCAGTTTCGCCTTCCAGTTGGGCCTGAGCGCGCTGTTCTTCATCCCCGCCTGCGTCATCTATTATCGCGCGTTCGGCGCGGCGACGGGCGTCAATCCTTGGGTCCAGTTCGGCATCTCCTGTTTCGTGTGGTTCGTCCTTTGCTGCTGCTGCTTCGTCGCTCCGGTCACGTTATTCGTCTGGTCCCTGGCGGGCCGGTCCGGGATGTCATTCGGGGGTTGATCGGTGCTGCGTCTGATCCGCCGACCTGCCTATCCCGGTGAGCTCAATCATGAGCTCGTCTGGCCGGCGGCGTTCCTCTCCGGCGCGGTCTTCGCCTGGGGTTGGTTCCTTTCTGGTCTCCAGCTGCCGCAGTGCGTCTTCATCCGGCTGACGGGCCTGCCTTGCCTGGGCTGCGGGGGCACGCGCTGTGCGCGTAATCTGGTGCATCTGGATTTCGGCCAGGCGTTCCTATTCCACCCGGGCTTCTTCTTGGTCGTCATGTTGGCGACTCTCTGGAGCGTCTACGCCGTCCTCTTCTGGCTGCGGCGCGATACGCTGCGGCTGCGCTTCTTCGTCGAGCCGGCCAAGGCGCGACGGGTGCGGGTCACGTTCGTCCTCCTGCTCGCGGTCCATTGGGCCTGGCAGTGCTATTACCTGACCCGTTGACATGATCCGGAACCTGCTCCGTTTCCTCGGCTGGGTCAGCCTGCTCGTCCTGGTGGCGACCGGGGTGGTGGCGTTGGTCTACCTCCTGTCGGAGCGTCCGCAGAAGGTCGCCATCGAACAGCGCGTGCTGGACGCGGTCGATACCGTCCGTGAGGACGGCACGACCCCGCGCAAGGTCGTCGATGTGCTGGATCGCTTCGCCGACCAGACCGTGGCCGTGCGCGGTGATGTCGTCCTGGTCCCGCCGCCGGACTCGGTGGCCACGGCGCCTTATGGCGAGCCCGCGGACCGCTTCGGCCTGAAGCGACTGCCGAGCCGCGGCTACACGGTCGGCTATGACGACGGACTGCCGGCGCCCCGCTGGTCTTCCTATCGGGTCTTTCCTTATCGCGACGTGCATCTCGAGCGGCCCTCCTCCTTCAAGTCCGATCCCCGTACTGCGGCGCGCGTGACCACCGCGGAATACGTCCGCTCAGGTTACGACCGCGGGCACCTCGCGCCGAACTATGCGATCTCCGTCTGCTACGGCGAAGAGGCGCAGAAGGAGACGTTCCTGCTCAGCAACATCGTCCCGCAACTGCATGCGCTCAACGCCGGCCTCTGGAAAGACATGGAGCAGCGCATCATGAAGCGTTACGTCGAGCGCTACGGCACCGTCTGGGTCCAGGTCGGCCCGGTCTTCGCGTCGCCCGCCGCGAAGAAGGTCGGCCGAGTTCCCGTGCCGACGGCCTTCTGGATGGTGATCTCGGATTACGATGAG
>CALPIW020000020.1 GCA_943323725.2 Polynucleobacter meluiroseus
CGACACGGCGGATTTCGCCGGGACGGAACCACGCGGCTTCCAGGAGGACTTCGGTCGTGGACTCGGTCACGCCGGAATCGACGCCACCCATCACGCCGGCGACGACGAGCGGGCGCTGGGCGTCGGCGATGACGCAGACGCCGGTCTCGAGCTTCACCTTCTTGCCATCGAGGAGGACGATCTCTTCGCCTTCGCGGGCCGGGCGCGCTTCGATGCCTTCGGAGACCTTCTTCGCGTCGAACGCGTGGAGCGGCTGGCCGAGTTCGAGCAGCACCCAGTTCGTGATATCGACCACGTTGTTGATCGGACGGAGGCCGGCGGCCTCGAGGTCGCGGCGGAGCCATTCCGGGCTCGGGCCGACCTTCACGTTCTTCAGCGTGCGGAGCGTGTAGTAAGGGCAGAACTCGGAGGACGAGCGGACGAACTTCACCGCATCGGCGGCGGAAGGCGCGGCGGCGAGTCCGGCGGCCGTCTTGACCGTGAGCGGCTTGAGCGTGAGGCCCAGCGCGGCGGCGAGGTCGCGGGCGACGCCGCGGATGCCGAGGCAATCACCACGGTTCGGGGTCACCGAGATTTCGAGCACTGTATCTGGCGCGCCGAAAAGAGAATTAAGCGGCGTACCGACGACCGGCTGGCGGGGCGTCAGGATGAGCAGGCCGTCTTCGCCTTTGCCGAGACCGAGTTCTTCGGAGGAGCACATCATACCCGCCGAGTCGACGTCGCGGAGCTTCGAGACCTTGATCTCGAAACCACCCGGCATCATCGTGCCCGGGAGCGCGACCGGCACGCGGTCACCCGCCTTGAAATTCTTGGCGCCGCAGACGATCTGGCGGAGCGAGCCTTCGCCCGCGTCGACCTGGCAGACGCTGAGACGATCGGCCTTCGGGTGTTTCTCGAAGGACTTGATCTCGCCGACCACCACGAGGGGCAGCGGGGCGAGGCCGAAGGTCGTGACCGATTCCACCTCGAGGCCGAGCATCGGGAGGACTTCCGCGACGCGTTCGGCGGTGACGCCGGCGAGGTCGAGGTGACGGGAGAGGGCTTGGAAAGAGACTTTCATGGCTTAGGCGAACTGGCGCAGGAAGCGCGTGTCGTTGTTGTAGAAGTGGCGGATGTCGTCGATGCCGTGGACCAGCATCGCGATGCGTTCGAGGCCGAGGCCGAAGGCGAGGCCCGACCATTCCTGCGGATCGAGACCGCAGAGCTCGAGGACCTTCGGGTCGACCAGGCCGCAGCCCATGATCTCCAGCCAGCGGTCGGAGAGACGGCCCAGGTTAGGCGAGCGGAGGTCCATCTCGAAGGACGGTTCCGTGAACGGGAAGAACGACGGGCGCAGGCGGATCTCGGCGTCGGCGCCGAAGGTCTCCTTCACGAAGAAATCGAGCACCCCGCGGAGGTCGGCGAGCGTCACGTTACGGTCGATCCACAGGCCTTCGACCTGGTGGAAGTTGGCCGAGTGCGTCGCGTCGACCGCGTCGCGGCGGAAGCAGCGGCCCGGGGCGACGATGCGGAAGGGCGGCTTGCGCGAGAGCATCGTGCGGACCTGCACGCTGGACGTGTGCGTGCGGAGGAGGATCGCTTCGTCGGCCTTGCGCGGCGCGTCGGCGGAGCGGAACGCCTTCGGCATGTAGAGCGTGTCCTGCATGTCGCGGGCCGGGTGATCGGCGGGCGTGTTGAGGGCGTCGAAGCAATGCCACTCCGTCTCGACCTCGGGGCCGTCGGCGACGACGAAGCCCAGTTTGCGGAAGGAAGCCAGGATGCGTTCGCGGGTGCGGGAGAGCGGATGGAGCGAGCCGGCCGGAGCGTCGGGGCTCGGCAGGGTCGGGTCGACGGACGCGCCGAGGGCGGCGGCGATCTCGGCGTTCTCGACCTTGGTGAGGAGGGCGGCGAGGAGTTCCTCGACGGACTTCTTCGCCTCGTTGATGAGCTTGCCCACCACCGGGCGTTCTTCCTTCGAGAGGGTGGCCATCCCCTTCATCACCTGGGTCAGGGAGCCGTTGGGGCCGACGACGCGCGCCTTGAAGGCTTCGAGCTCGGCGCGGGTGGCGACGGCGGAGGCTTCCTGGGTGGCGGCGGCGACGA
Source organism: Polynucleobacter meluiroseus (assembly GCA_943323725.2). Lineage (GTDB taxonomy): Bacteria > Verrucomicrobiota > Verrucomicrobiia > Opitutales > UBA953 > UBA953. The sequence goes on from CALPIW020000020.1 coordinate 2,083, forward strand.
GTTGGGCGAGCTGCTGCTGCATGGATTGATTTGTGCGTTGGCGGAGAAAGTCGGCAAGCGAAAGCACCTTAAAACAAAGAAGCCCCGGAGGGCCGGGGCTTCGTGAAGGGACGTCAGGTCGTCTTAGACGAGCGCGGCCTGGGCCTTCTTGACGATCGCTTCGAAAGCGGGGGCGTCATGGATGGCCAGTTCGCTCAGATTCTTACGGTCCATCGTGATGTTGGCCTTCTTGAGGCCAGCGATCAGTCGGCTGTAGGAGATGCCGAGGGGACGGCAGGCGGCGTTGAGACGCACGATCCACAGCTGACGGAACGTCGACTTGTTCTTGCGGCGGTCGCGATAAGCGAACTTCTGCGCGCGCTGAACGGCCTCGAGGGCGTAGACGTACAGACGGGATTTGTTTCCGAAGTAGCCCTTAGCGGCTTTGATCGCGCGCTTCTTGCGGGCCTTGGTGGCCGGGCCATTGGTTGCTCTAGGCATGTTGGTATTTGGTTTTGGTTTTGGTTAGATGGCCTCGGGGTCGCCTTAATGAACACCCGTTCGGCCAAAAATGAGGATCGCCGGCTTAGGCGAAAGGCATGCAGGCCAGCATCTTCTTCTCGAAGCCGTCGTCGACGCGCTTGGACTTGTTGGCGCGGCGGCGCTGCTTGCGGGACTTGGAGCTGAGAAGGTGGCGGGCGTTCGGGGAACGACGCATCACTTTGCCGGTACCGGTCACCTTGAAGCGCTTGGAGACTGACTTGCGGGTCTTTTGCATGGCGGAAAGGGTCGGAACAAAGGGCGTCCGGGCAGACTTGTAAAGGGGAAAGGGCCGAGGGAGAGGATAAGACCGCACTTTCCGACCCAGGTCGGATCGGGCCGCCCGTTTGACTTTCCCGTCCAAGCCCGCTCCCCTGCCCTGCACCCAAACCTCAAAACCATGCTTTCCCTCGGAAAAAAGCCCAAACTGACCTTCAAAGTGGACGCCTTCGTGGACGGAAAGGCCGTCAACGCCTCCTTCGGCTCCCTCCTGGACGGTCCGACCATCGTCTCGGTCTATATGCGCAATAACACCTCCGCCTGCGACAAACAGGCCGCCGAGATGGATAAAAATGAGAAAGCCATTGTCAGACAAGGGTTTAGGTTGATTGCCGTGTCCCGGGACACCTGCGCCTCCCATACCAAGTATGCCGCCAAGCACGGCTACAAGTTCACCCTGGTCTCGGACCCGGAGGACCTCTTCTCCCAGGCCATGGACGCCATCGTCGAGAAGTCCATGTATGGTAAGAAGTACCTCGGTCCGCTCCGGGCCGCCTACCTCTTCGACGGCGACGGCAAGCTCATCGGCGTCGTGCCCAAGGTCGAGGCCGCCGAGCACGGCAAGCAGTTGCTCGCGGCGATCGCCGCGGCGAAGTAATCCGGCGGCGCGCACGGCGCGGCGGAGATAATCGGTGCTTGAACCATCGCCGCTAAACGGGGAGTTTATCGGCAGACACCTCCGCAGTACCTAATGCCTTCGCCCTATCGTCCTAAAAGTCCCCGCCCGAAGAACAACGCGGGACAGAACCGCGGCAACTTCCGCAAAGAAGACAAAGGTCCGAAGCGCAACGATCGCATCCGCGCGACCGAAGTGCGCGTCATCTCGCCCAAGGGTGAGATGATGGGCATCATGCCCACGCAGCAGGCGTTGGACCTCGCCCGCGAGTTCGGCGTCGACCTCATCGAGATCGCCGCGTCGGCCGTGCCGCCCGTCTGCAAGCTGCAGGAATACGGCAAGTACCTCTACGAGGAGGCCAAGAAGCACAAGCACCAGAAGTCCGCCACCAAGGTGAAGGAGATCAAGCTCCGCCCCCGTATCGACAACCATGACCTCTTCATCAAGGTCCGTCGCGCCGAGAATTTCCTCTTCCACGGCCACAAGGTGAAGCTGCTGCTCCAGTACCGCTACCGCGAGCTCGAGCACCCCGAGATCGGCATCGCCACCATCACCAAGGCCATCGAAGCCCTGATGCATATCAGCACGCGCGACAACGAGCCCAAGCGCTCCGGCCGCGCCATCGTCGTCGGCCTCACTCCTGTCCAGCAGAACAAGCGCAAGCTCGTGCACAACGAAGCCCCGGGCGAAGAAGACGGCGAAGACGACTCCGCGGTGGACAACGACGAAGGCGACGCCGAATAAGCCCGTGCGGCGCATCGCGGCGATCCTCCTGCTCCTCGCCACCGGCGCCCTGCTCCCGGCCGCCTCGACGGATTATCTCCTCGGCGAATCCGTGCGGCAGCTCGGCCTGCGCGACGTCGCCAAGCAAGGCGCCGACGGACGTTCGTCCGAACGTTACGCCACGCGCGGCGGCCTGGGCCTCTACGCCGAATACAGCCGCGACTTCATCGTGGTCGACGGCATCAAGGTCATGCTCGACGACCCCGTCGGCTCGCAGCGCGGCCACCTCACCATCTCCAAGCGCGACTACGACAAGGTCTTCGTGCCGCTCTTCTGGGACGGCCCGCGCGCCGCGCCGCGCCGCATCCTGCTCGACCCCGGCCACGGCGGCAAGGACACCGGCAAGGTCAACGGCCCTCTCAAATACACCGAGAAGTCGGCCACGCTCGACACCGCCGCGCGCCTCAAGATCCTCCTCGAGAAGCAGGGCTACGAAGTCTTCTTCACCCGGACCAAGGACGTCTTCCTCGAACTCGATGACCGGGCCGCGCTCGCGACCAAGCTGGGCGCCGACCTCTTCATCAGCCTCCATTACAACGCCGGCCCCGCCGGCGACACCAGCGCCGACGGCGTCGAGACCTACTGCCTGACCCCGGCCGGTCAGCGGTCGACCAACGCCGGCAAGGCCAAGTCGACCACCGCCGCCGAGCCCGGCAACCGTTTCGACTCCGCCAACGCCCTGCTCGCCTGGAGCATCCAGCGGCGGATGATCCGCGCCACCGGCGCCGACGACCGGGGCGTCCGACGCGCCCGCTTCGCGGTCCTGCGCACCCTGAACTGTCCCGGCGTCCTGATCGAGGGCGGCTTCATGTCGAGCCGCCGCGAAGGGGCGCTCATCGCCGACGGGGCCTACCGCCAGAAGATCGCCGAGGCCATCGCGGCGGCCGTCGGCGACTACGCCAGCCGGGTCCGCCCGGCGCCCAAAGCCGGCCGCTAAGGCCGGTTACGCCACCTTAAAGGGCCAGAATCCGCTTGCCAAGGGGCGGGGCGGACGGTTCGTTAGACCTTCCTTTCGGCCCGCCGGCATGTGTCAGCGGAATCTCCGGAGGGAAAACCCAAAAACCAACCAAACCCTGGAAACGTCCTCCGCGACGGCCAGGACAAACAGTCCGAAAACAACATGAGCCTAATGGAAAAACTGCTCGCCGAATCGAATTTCGGCGCGCTCAAGCAACACTCCGTGATCACCGCCACGGTCACCGAAATCCGCGAAGACAAGTTCGTCGTCGTGGACATCAGCGGCAAATCCGAAGGATTCATCCCCCAGTCCGAATTCCCGGACATGGCCGAGATCCAGGTCGGCATGCAGCTCGAGGTCTACCTCGAGAAGCTTGAGAACAAGGACGGCACCCCGACCGTCTCCTACGATCGCGCCCAGCAGATCCGCAAGTGGGAGAGCATCGAAGCCAATTGCCAGGAAGGCTCCATCGTCCAGGGCCGCGTCAAGTCCATCGTCAAGGGAGGCCTCATCGTCTCCGTCGGCGTCGACGCGTTCATGCCTTCCTCCCAGATCGACGTCAACCCGCCCAAGAACCTCGAACAGTTCGTGGGCCAGACCTTCGACTTCAAGATCATCAAGATCAACAAGGAGAAGAAGAACCTCGTCGTCTCCCGTCGCGAACTCATCGAAGAACAGCGCGGCGAAAGCCGTCGCAAGCTCCTCGAGGAGGTCAAGCCCGGCGTCGTCCGTCGTGGCGTCGTCAAGAACATCACCGACTACGGCGCGTTCGTGGACCTCGACGGTCTCGACGGCCTGCTGCACGTGACCGACATGTCCTGGGGCCGCATCGGCCACCCGAGCGAAGTCGTCAAGGTCGGCGAAGAAATCACCGTCATGGTCGTCGAAGTCGACCGCGAGCGCGAACGCGTCTCCCTCGGCCTCAAGCAGACCCAGCCTAACCCCTGGGAAGGCATCGAGAAGCGCTACCCCGTCGGCCAGAAGGTCCACGGCAAGGTCGTCAACCTCGTCGCCTACGGTGCGTTCATCGAGATCGAAGGCGGCGTCGAAGGCCTCGTCCACGTCTCCGAACTCTCCTGGACCAAGCGCGTCCAGAAGCCGTCGGACATCCTCAAGGTCGGCCAGGAAGTCGACGCGGTCATCCTCAACTTCAACAAGGAAGAGCAGAAGATCTCGCTCGGCATCCGCCAGCTGGAAACCAATCCGTGGGAGAAGGTCCGCCACAACTACCCGGTGGGCGCCCGCGTCCGCGGCAAGGTGCGCAACCTCACCAACTACGGCGCGTTCGTCGAGCTGGAAGACGGCATCGACGGCATGGTGCACGTGTCCGACATGAGCTGGACCCGCCGCATCAACAACCCGGCCGAAGTCATGAAGAAGGGCGACGACGTGGAAGCCATCGTGCTCGACGTCGACGTCGACCAGCAGCGCATCTCCCTGGGCGTCAAGCAGACCCAGACCGATCCGTGGTCCGAAATCGACCGCAAGTACCGCATCGGCGACCTCGTCAACGGCAAGGTCTCCAAGATCGCGAACTTCGGCGCCTTCATCGAGCTCTCCGACGAGATCGACGGCCTCGTGCACGTCTCCCAGCTCGCCGAACAGCGCGTGGAGAACGTCAAGGACGTCGTCAAGGTCGGCCAGGACGTCACCGCCCGCGTCATCAAGATCGACAAGGAAGACCGTCGCATCGGTCTCTCGATCAAGGCCGCGAACTACGACGCCGAGCGCCTGCAGGCCGAAATCACCAGCTACGACCGCATCAAGGGCCCGTCGACCGGCGGCGCCCCGGCCCCCTCGGCCGGCGGTTCGTCCTCCTCGTCGTCGGGCAGCGGAGACTTCAACAGTCTCGGCGACCTCCTCGACAAGGCCGGCAACTAAGCCTCGTCCGCCAGGACCCAGAACAGACCCCGGGCAACCGGGGTCTTTTTTTGTGCCCATGGGCCGGGGAGCGGCTACCTTCGGGGCATGGTCCCGTTCAAAGGATACGGCCGGCTGACCCGCAGCACGACGCTCGCGCTGGCGGCCGCGGCCGTCGTCCTCGGGGCGGAGGCCGCGGGACTCGTCCCGCCGGACCTCACGTTGGCCATCGCCGTCGGGTGCAAGGTCTACGTGCTGCTGCGCGTGCTGCGCGCCCGTATCTCGCCGGCCTACCTCCTCCTCTGGGGCCCGCTCGCCTGGTTCTTCCCCGTACCCACGGCCTTGGTGCTCTTCGTCTTCGGCGGGCGCAAGCACGTCGCCCTCGCCGCCGCCAAGAAGGAGGTCAACCGCGTGGCCTGGCGCCTGTGCGACTCGCCCGACTTCGGGGGCAACCGCTGCCACCTGCTCGGCGACCGGCATGGCCGCGACACGCTCGAAGCCCTGCGCACGCAGATCCGCGGAGCGAAACGCCGCATCAGCATCGCGACCTACATCCTGAGCGACGACGCCGTCGGCCGCGAACTGATCCGGCTGCTGGCCGAACGCGCGCGGGCGGGCGTCGAGGTGCGGCTCCTCGTGGACGCCATCGGCAGCTTCGGCATCCCGCTCCGCCTCTGCCGCCCGCTGCGCCGGGCCGGCGGCGAGATCGCGCGCTTCAACCCTGCCCTCCCCATGCGCGGCAAAGGTTCGGCCAACTGGCGCAACCACCGGAAGATCGCCGTCTTCGACGGCCGGGCGGCCATCATCGGCGGTCAGAACCTCGGCCTGCGCTACATGGGCGAGACGCCCTCCAACCGCCGCTACCGCGACTGTTCGTTCCTCATCGAAGGCCCGACCGCCGCGGCCCTCGAAAGCGTCTTCATCGCCGACTGGTGCCAGGCCACCGACGAGAACCCGATGAAGTTCGCCCCGGCGCTGCGCGAACGTTCACCGCATATCGGCCAGGCGCGCGTAGAGGTCATCGCCTCAGGACCCGACTGCGAGGAGGACCCGCTCTGGGACGCCTACGTGAAGCTGTTCTCCGAGTGCCGGGAATCGATCACGGTCGTCACGCCGTATTTCATCCCGGACCAGACCTTGTTCACCTTGCTGGCGACCGCGGCCCGGGCCGGCCGCCACGTGAAGATCATGGTCCCGCGACGCTCCGACCACCGGCTCCTCGATTTCGCGCGCCGCTGGTACCTGCGCCAACTCAAGGAGGCCGGCGCCGAAATCCTGTTCTTCAAGCCCGACGTCCTGCACGCCAAGCTCGTGCTGGTCGACGGCGAGCATCTCGTGATCGGCTCGGCCAACCTCGACATGCGCTCGCTGTTCCTCAACTACGAGGTCGGCGCGGTCGTACGCGACCCGGCGATGGTCGCGGAGGTAAGCACGCTGATCGCCGGCTGGGAAAAGGAGTCGACGCGCTACACCGAAGACCTCTACCGACGCAGCCGGACGTGGCTCGGCCGGGCCGTCGAGAATATCTCGCACGTGATCGCGCCGCTGCTCTGATCAGCCCAAGAAGGCGTGCAGGCGGACCGCCAGCCCGGTATCGGGCAGCAGGAAACCGTCGTGTCCCGCGTCCGTCACCACTTCATGGTAGGCGGCATTGACGCCGACCGCGGTGGCGGCGGCCAGGAGCATGCGCAGCTCGCTGGTGGGATAGAGCCAGTCGCTCGAGAAACCGATGGCGAGCACCTCCGGGCTGTCCGGGGCGAAGAGCTTGCCGGCGGCGGCGCGCGCGGTCAGGTCGAAGCGGTCCACGGCGCGGGTGATGCGCAGCCAGCTGTTGGCGTCGAAGCGACGGACGAAGGACGCCCCTTGGTGCTCCAGGTAGCTTTCGACCTGCCAGTGCACGGGGTCGCCCGAGGCGGCGCCGGGGACCTTGGCGCGGCCGAACTTCTGCTCGAACGAGGCGGGCGAAAGATAGCTGATGTGCGCGAGCATGCGGCCCACGGCCAGGCCCGAGTCGGGTCCTTCGCCGGGGGCGTAATGTCCGCCGCGGAAATGGGGGTCGCGCTCCACGCAGGCGCGCGAGACCGCGTTGAGGGCGATCGCCATCGGCGACTGGCTCAGGCCGGCGGCGAGCACGGCGATGCGGCCGACCTCCGCGGGATAATCGGCGCACCAGAGGAGGGCCTGCATCCCGCCCATGGAGCCGCCGACGACGGCATGGAGGCGGGGGATGCCCAGATGGCGGACCACGAGGCGCTGGGCCCGGACGATGTCACCCAGGGTGATCTCCGGGAAGAAGCCGCCGTACGGGCGACCCGTGCGGGGGTCGGTCGAGAGCGGGCCGGTCGAGCCTTGGCAGCCGCCGATGCAGTTCACCCCGATGACGAAGAAGCGGTCGGTGTCGATGGCCTTGCCGGGACCGACGAAGCAATCCCACCAACCCGGCTTACGGTCGGCGGCGGCGTAGCGGCCGGCGACGTGATGGTCGCCGCTCAGGGCGTGCGGGACGAGGATCGCGTTCGACTTGTCCGGCAGCAGCGTACCGTAGGTCTCATAGCGCAAGGTCAGGCCGGGCAGTTCGCCGCCGAGCTCCAACGGGAAAGGATCCGTGGACACGAAATCCTGCCAGGCGACCGGGCAGAGTTCGCGGAGAGGGGTCGGTTGGGCCGGACAGTCGGACATGGACGTATCCAGCCAAGCCAGACCCGGGCGGGAGGCAAGTGGCCATTCGTTGTTGCCTCGTCATAAACCTGCCCAAACCTTGGAAGCCATGTCCCCCGGCCACCGCCACGACGAAGATTGCTGCGGGGCGGGCTCCGGCGACCGCGTCGAGACCGCTCTCCTGCGGATGAAGGAGAAGGCCATGCGGATCACCTCACCCCGCCTCACGATGCTGCGGATCCTCGCGGCCGCGAAGCACCCGCTCAGCGCCGAGCAGATCCACGAAGCCGCGGGCGACGACAAACTCGACCTCGTGACGGTCTACCGCAGCCTCGTCGCCATGGACGACGCCGGCATCGTCCAACGCCACCCCCTCGAGCGGGGTCGCAGCCTCTACGCCCTGGTCACCCCCGGACACCATCACCATCACGTCATCTGCCGCCGCTGCGGACGCATCGAACGCCTGCCCGGCTGCGATTCGTCGCGCCTCGAAGCGGCCGCCAAGGCCAAGGGCTTCGGCGAGCTGACGCACGTGATGGAAGTCTACGGCATCTGCCCCGCCTGCGCCGCCTCTTCCCATGCCTGATTTCCCCCGCACCGCCTTCCTCCTCGGAGCCGGCCTCGGCACGCGTCTGCGTCCGCTCACCGAAAACTGCCCGAAGCCGCTGCTCCCGATCGCCGGCCGTCCGATGGTCCTGCAGGCGATGGAGAAGCTCCGCGCCGCCGGTACGCGCCGCTTCCTCATCAACACGCATCATTGCCCCGAAGCCTGGACGCTCGCCTTCCCGGAAGGCCGTTTCGGCGAAGCCGAAGTGAAGCTCGTCCATGAACCCGTCCTCCTCGAGACCGGCGGCGGCCTGGCCAACATCGCCGGCCTGCTCGGACCGGACGACCAGGACCTCGTCGTCTGGAACGGCGACATCCTCTCCGGTTGCGACATCACGGCGGCCGTCGCGCATCACCGCGCCAACGGCGGCGAAGCCACGCTGGTCGTCCGCGAAGCCGGCCCGAACCGCAACGTCCGCGTCACCGACGAAGGCGCCGTGACCGACCTGCGCGACCGCCTCGGCCAGCAGGATCCCGCTTACCAATACACCGGCATCTGCGTCGTCACGAAGGCCTTCGCCCAGGGCGTGCCCGCGACGATCGAATCGCTCGTCGAACATTTCCTCCGCCGCACGCAGGCCCAGCCCGGCAGCATCCAAGGCTTCCTCGACGGTTCCGCCACGTGGCATGACCTCGGCACCATCGAGGAATATCAGGCCGTGAAGGCCCTGCAGGAAAAGCCCGTCCGCGGCGCCATCGCGCCGGCCGACGCGGCCCGGGCGCACGGCTACGAACTCGCCGCCGGCGGCGAAGTCCTCAAGGGCGGCTCCGGCCGCAAGTTCCATCGCTTGCGCAAGCCGAGCGGCGAGACCGCGGTGCTCTGCGTCTACGACGATTCCCGTCCCGAGAACCGACTCTACGGCGACATCGCCGGCGTGCTGCGTGACCAGATCGGCGTGCAGGTCCCGCAGGTGCTCGCGGCGGACAAGGACGCGGGCGTGCTCGTGCTCGAAGACCTCGGCGACACCGACCTCTGGTCGCTCGCTCAGGCCGCCGAGTTCCCCTGGGCGCCGGTCGCATCCGCGCTCGAACAGGTCGCCGGCATCCATCGCCACGGCGTCGACGCCTTCGCCGCCGCGGGCGTGCCGCTCATGGAGGCTTTCGGTCCGAACCTCTACCAGTGGGAACGCCAGTACTTCCAGGACAACGCGCTCGGCGGCCGCAAGCCCGACCGCGCCGTGACCGACGAGATGGCCTCGCTCGCCAAGGAGCTCATGGGCCAGCCCGTCGTCACGATCCACCGCGACTTCCAGTCGCAGAACATCATGGTGCGCGACGGCACCGCCTGGCTCGTCGACCTCCAGGGCCTGCGGCATGGCTGCATGTTCTACGACTACGCCGCGCTCGCTTTCGACCCTTACCTCACGCGCACCGACATGGACCTCTGGCGCATCGAGATCGAGGACCACGCGCGCGAAGTCTCCGGCTGGAAAGGTTCCAGCGACGAGTTCTCGCACCTCTTCCACGTCGCCGCGACGCAGCGCCTCCTGCAGGCCTGCGGCGCCTACGGTTTCCTCGGCCACAAGAAGGGCCGCCCGGAATACCTCGCGCACCTGCCGCAAGGCCTGCGCAACCTGACGATCGCCGCCTCCCTCTGCGGGAAGCGACGCATCGCCAGGCTGGCGGAAGAACTCGCGGGCGCCCCGACGAAGGTCAGCCGTTGACCTTGTCGTCGAGGAAGCGGACGACCTCGTCTTCCGTCATGCGCACCTGCTCCAGCGTGTCGCGGTCGCGGACCGTGACGCCGGCGCCCTTCTCGATCGTGTCGAAGTCGATGGTGATGCCGTAAGGCGTGCCGATCTCGTCCTGGCGGCGGTAGCGGCGGCCGATGGCGCCGGCGGCGTCGTAGAAGACGTTGTGGCGCTTCTTCAGACGGCGGTAGAGGGCCTCGGCGCGTTCGACGAGCTCGGGCTTGTTCTTCACCAGCGGGAAGATCGCGGCCTTGAACGGGGCGACGCGGGCCGGGAGGCGGAGCACGACGCGCTTCTCGCCCTCGACCTCGTCCTCATGGTAGGCCGTGGTGAGGAGCGCGAGGAACACGCGGTCGACGCCGACGGAGGGCTCGATCACGTGCGGGATGTAGCGGGCCTTGGCGGCCTCGTCGAACCAGTCGAGCTTCTGGCCCGAGACGTTGCTGTGCTGGGTCAGATCGAAGTCGCCGCGGGCGGCGACGCCCTGGAGCTCCTGCACGCCGAAGGGGAATTCGAACATGATGTCCGTGGTGCCCTTGGAA
>CALPIW020000021.1 GCA_943323725.2 Polynucleobacter meluiroseus
ACCCTTGGTACAAGCCTGCCTTGGCGGCCTCGCCCGTGGTCACGCCCGCGATGACGAGCACGATGAACGGCCCGATCAGCAGGAACCGGGAGGCCTGCTTGAACAACTCGATCGTGAAGAAATAGGCCGCATCGGTGAGCATGCCGGGGCGGAAATAACCCGGCCGACGGCGCGCGCCCATCACGCGTTCGATGACATAAAAGACCAGGCCCACGAGAAGGAGCCCCTTGAGGTGCTTCTCCGCGTGGGCCAGGAGTTCCATGACGGTCGCTTACTTCCTCTCGACGACCCACATGTTGCGGAACTCGACGGCGTCGCCGTGCCACTGCAGGCCGAGCGGAAGCTTGTCCGCGTGCTTCGCGTAAGGGGGATTCTTCTTATGGCTGCTCGGGCCGATGTATTCGGTGCCGTCCTGGACCGTGACGCCGTTCATGACGACGGTGATGCGGGTCTTGCTGGCGACGGAGCCGTCGGCGTTGAAGCGCGGGGCGGTGAACTCGATGTCGTAGCTGTTCCAGGTGCGGGAAGGCAGGCAGGCGTTGAAGGCGGGCGGCTGCTGACCGTAGATCGCGGCGGTCATGCCGTCGGCGTAGGTCTCGGTCTTGGAGCAGTCGAGGACCTGGAGCTCGTAGGTCTTCATGAAGAAGATACCGCTGTTCGAATTGCCCTGGCTCTTCTTCTTGGGGTCGGTGTCGTAACCGGCGGCGGAGCGCCATTCGACGTGGAGGGTGACGTCACCGAAGGAGCGCTTGGTACGGATGCCGTTGGTGCGGGCGATCATCACGCCATCCTTGATCTCCCAGGTCACCGGGACCTTGAGCTTGGCGTTCGGCGTGGCGTCCGGCTCCCACTCATTGGCGGAGTCGGCGCCGCCGACCAGGACGATGGCGCCGGCCGGGGCCGGGGCTTCGTTGCACTTCAGCTTGGCGGCGTCGGCGCGGGGCGGCTGCGGGCGGGCCGAATCATGGACGCGCCACTGGGTGCCGGGGATGAAAGGGGTGTCGGTGTAGCCTTCGGCGGCGACCAGGCCGCTGGCGGCCACGAGGGAGAGCAAGGAAGCGAGACGCATGGGAGGTAGGGGTAGAGACAGGCTGGCCGACCATAGGTTCAACGGAAAGGGGAAACCTACACAAGGGGTAGGGAGTAGGGATTGGGGGTAGTTAATCCCGCCACCCGCCACCTGGGGCCGCCACCTGCCACCCGAAGCGACTACCCCCACCCTACCCCTACCCCTGCCCCAATTTCGAGGTATTTTCCTTCATTCTACCCCTACCCCTACCCCTGCCCCTACCCCTATTCCATTGCCCTGCCCTGCCCAATTCTCCAACTTACGGCCCATGTCCGCGCCCAAGGCCCGCTTCACCCTCGAATTCGAAAAGCCCCTCCGGGAGCTCGAGGACAAGATCAACTCCCTCCGCGCCTCCTCCGAGACCGCCGGGATGGACGTCTCCAAGGAGGTCAAGTCCCTCGAGGCCAAGATGGAACAGACCCGCCGGGAGGTCTACGGCAACCTGAACCCCTGGCAGCGCGTCCAGCTGGCCCGCCACCCCCGCCGCCCCTACTCCCTGGACTACATCGGCATGCTGTTCGATGACTTCCAGGAGCTGCATGGCGACCGCCTGTACATGGACGACGAGTCCACGGTCGGCGGCACGGCGTTCTTCGAAGGCCGCCCGGTCATGGTCATCGGCCAGCAGAAGGGCCGCGACACGAAGGAGAACCTCCGCCGCAATTTCGGCTGCCCGAATCCCGAAGGCTACCGCAAGGCCCTTCGCCTGATGAAGATGGCCCACACGTTCGGCCTCCCGATCATCACCCTCGTCGACACCCCCGGCGCCTTCCCCGGCATCGGCTCGGAAGAACGCCACGTCGCCGAAGCCATCGCCGTCAATCTCCGCGAGATGAGCCAGTTCGGCGTGCCGATCATCACCTTCGTCATCGGCGAAGGCGGTTCCGGCGGCGCCCTCGGCATCGCCGTCTCGAACAAGGTCTACATCCTCGAGAACGCCTACTACTCCGTCATCTCGCCCGAAGGCTGCGCCGCGATCCTCTTCAAGGACCGCGCCCACGCCCCGAAGGCCGCCGAAGCCCTGCGCCTCGACGCCCCCAATCTCCTCAAGCTCGGCGTCGTCGACGGCGTCGTGAAGGAACCGCTCGGTGGCGCCCAGGAAGATCCCGCCGCCACGGGCTCCGCCATCCGCAAGACCCTGCGCGATTCGCTCGCCGACCTCTCCAAGGCCTCGCCGGAGAAGCTCATCGCGATGCGCTACGCGAAGTTCCGCGCGATGGGCGTCTTCTCGGAATAAGTCGCGCGAACGGGCCGAACAAAAAGGGGCGCCGATCGGCGCCCCTTTTCATTGAGCGTGTGCCCGAAGGCTCAGCCGCCGTTGGACAGCACCCGGATATAGCGGGTGTAGTTGCGGCCGTGCTGGTAGACGATCCGCTTGAAGTCGGCGGGCGGGATCTGCTGGTTGTCGTTCACCATCTGCAGAGAACGCAGCTCCTTCGAGCCTTCCGGCGTGAGGATCGTGACCGAGACCTCGACCGCCTTGAGCGAGTAAGGGAGATAAGGGATGGCCGCCGTCGTCGACATCCGGAGCGGGAGGTTGTCGGGATAGATGCGGTCGGCGAAGACGCGGAGCCGGGAGCTGTAGTAGTCGTACGGATGGATGTTCGGCCAGGCTCCGGGCATCGGCATCGGCACGGCCGGCGCCGAGTTCGGCGCGAAGCGGAGGGCCACGTCGGAAGCGGGCGGCGGTTGCGTCAGCGCCCGGGGGACGCCCTGTCCGGCCCTGTACATCGCAAGGTAACCGCCCTGACTCGGCGACATGGCGGATTTGTCGTCGCCTCGGCCGACCAAGACCACCGGGCGCAAGGACTGGGGCTGGCGCCCCAGCGGGTCCTTGAGGAAACTGGTGTTGGTGGCCTGCGCCGTGTCACCGGCGGTCGCGGGCAACATCGAACTGCACCAGAAGACCATGTTCATCGCGACGACGTTCGAGGCGATGAAGTTGTTCTCGTCCATCGTCCAGCACGGGGTCGTGCTGGAGATGTTGGCGTCGATCAGCGTACGGGTCTCGTAATCGGGATTCGGGAGGCGCGAGTAATTCGCGAAACGACGGGAACCGGACCAGTAGTCCCACGGATAGCGGGGCTGGTCGATGGTCGAACTCAGGATGAGGGGCATCGCCTCGGCGAACGTGCTCTCGGAGTCGATCAGGGTGCGGTAGACGCCGTACACCTGCTGGATCTTCTCTCCCGGCGCGTCGAACGGCGAGCGCTGGCCGATGCGATAGGCGACGGCCGAGACGTCGCCGCGCAGCGCGCGACGATTGGCTCCCGGAGTCCAGCGCGGGCGGTCGGGCGGCGCGGCGAACAGCATCACGATGGGATGGTCGGTCGGCTGCAGGTTGCCGACCGGGCCGGGCGCGCCGGTGACGTCGGCGCTGCCAGGGACGACGATTTCCATCCAGCAACGGCCGTCGGCTCGCAGCACGGCGGTCGAGAAATCATTGTCCATCGCGTCCAGGACGCCGCGCGCCTCGGATTGCGTGGAGAGATCCGCGACCGCGCGGTCATAGACGCGCAAGGTGTCGGAGGCGATGGAGACCACCGTGAGGACGATCACCACCATGATGGCGGTGGACACCATCACTTCGAGCAAGGTGAAGCCCGCGCGGAAGGAACGAAGCACGTTTTTCATCGGCTGATGACGATGTTCTGGACGACGAGGGGCGTCTCGGCTCGCGTGCTGAATTCGCTGAACGCGCTGTAGTCATGCGTGAAGAACTCCGCGACGACGGGGAGGTAAGCCAAGGCGTAGGCGGACGGCTGAGGCGGCACGGGCGAAGTCGCCCAGGGCGGCGCCGGCACGGGGGTGAGGACCGGCTCCAGGTTGGTGGAAGAAATTTCCGCGCGCTGGCCGACGAGCAGCTTGGAAAGCGAAAGACGGACGCGCATCGGGGCGCCGATGATGTTGCGGCCGGCGGCGGCGGCCTGCGACAGGTTGTTGCCGTTGCAGAAGGCGACCTCGATCATCGAGGGATTGGAGAACAAGGCGTAGGTGGCTTCGCCGGTCTTGTCGTTCTCCGTCGCGACGATCTTGCGCTCGTAGACGTAGAGCCAGACGGCGTTGTTACCGTTGTCCCGGGCCCGCTGCAGCAAGCGGTAGGCGATGTCGAAGTTCGAAGCCGAAGGATTGCCGCCGTCGAGGTTCAGGCCGGCTTCCATGATGTAGCGGTTATTGCTGGGGACGTTCTCGCCGGCCGCGTCGACGAAGACGATGGAACGCGGATTGTCCAGGGCGCCGACCAGACGGCTGACCCCGGCGAGCGCCCGGTTCGTCTGCATGATGTCGTCGACCTGCTGGAAGGTCGAACCGAGGATGCCGACCAACGAAAGGATGGCCACGCCGACGATGCCGATGGCGAGGGTCACCTCGATCAGCGAGAAGCCCGGACGGGAGGAAGGAGTCGTGCTTGCAGGAGTCATCGGGGAAGGAAAATTAGCGGGCCACGTTCATCTCGTCGGCGTCGAGCGTCATCGAGACGTCGCCGTTGGGGCGCAGGGAAATGGCGGCGAACTGGTTCTCGGAACCGACGTCGATGGCGGCCCGGCCGACGCCGGTGTTGCGCACGACGCCCTTGGCCAGGACGAGGAGCACACGACCGAGATGGTTCGAGGAACCCGAGCTTTGGAGCTCGACGTAATACCAGCGCTTGGGACTGAACTCGGCGGTCATCTCCGAGAGGGCCATCGGCTGGGTGGTCGGAGCGTACTCCATCCAAGGCGGCGAACTGGCGGGCGAATCCTTGGGGTTGGAACCGATCTGGTCGGCGAGCTGGCCGATCAGACTGCGCCGGGTATTGGCCGCCACGGCGAGTTCCATGGTGGTGCTGGTGTCGGAAGCCGGCGGCACGAAGACGACCCCGGTGGGCAGGAGCTGAGGCGGCTCCGGCGAGAACCAGCGGTAAGGCGCGACCGAGGTATTGTTGACCGTGGCCGGATCGGCGCCGCCGAGGGCCGGATCCGCCGAACCGACGCCGCCGACGGCGATGACGAACTGGCGGAGGTGGTTGGCCTCGTCGTTCGGGTCGTTAAGGATGAGGAGGCGGTAGCGGCCGTTGTAAGTCACGCCGGTGGTGCCCGGTCCACGGTTCATCAAGGCCATCGCGCGGGCCGTGCGGATGGAGGACGCCAGGAAGCGCTGCCCGGCCGGCAGACCGCCGCCGTCACCCGTCGAAAGCCCGAGGAACAGGGTCGAGATCAGCAGGATGATCGTGATGACCAGGAGGAGTTCCACCAAGGTGAAACCCTTCCGGACGGCTTGACGCACGGAAGTCATTGGATGGCGATGACCTGGGCGAAGTCTTCGGCGCCGAGGCTGTCGTCGTAGTTACCGAAGTCGGGGGCGATGTCGGTGGTATAGATGATGACGCGGGCCGGGATGCCGGTGGCGAGCGTGATGGCGCGGATGTCCGCCGGGACCGAGAGGGCGCCGCCAGGCACGGCGCTGACATTGCGGATGCTCGTGTTGCTGTCGGTGTCGAAGATGACGCGGATCTTACGGTTGGCGAAACGATCGACGAGCATGCTGGTGTCGGTGAAGCCGTCCTGGCTCTCGAAGTCATCCTTGCCGAAAGCGCAGAACTCCTCGGCGTTCTTGTTCAGGGCCTTGCGATTCTCCGGGGAGAGCGCGGTGCCGGTCGGCATGCGGCCGGAGATGGCCATGACGAACCGCTGGTTCACGGCCTGCGCCTCGAGCAGATGCAGGCTGTCGGTGCCCGTCTGGTAATTCTGGCCGATATTGGGGTAGAAGCCGTAGACCTGCTTGTAACGGGTGATGCCGCCGGCCCACTGGGTGAAGGCGGTCTGGGCCGAGGCCTGCCGGGCCCGCTTGCGGATGCCCCCGATGGCCGGGAACAAGGCGGCCGCCAAGACACCGATGATGGCGATCACGGTGAGCAGTTCGACAAGGGTGAAACCGGAGCGACGACGGGGAGTCATAGGGAAAGGAAGACTGAGGGGAGCTGACATTCTACGGGCCACCCCGCTGCCTTGAACAGCCAAAACCCTCGGTCAACGGATGACCACGAAGCAGGCTACGGCGACCGCGGTGGGCAGCAAAGCCCAGAGAAGCAGCCGAAACGGGGAGACCCCAGGTCCGAAATGGGGGGCCAGGATGGACTGGCCGGCGGGATTCGGGGCGTTGGCGATGACGGTCAGACCCCCGCCGGCCAGGGCGCCGGCCACCACGGCATGCCGGAGGGCTTCGGCTTCCGCCCCGGGAGCCGCCAAGGCCGGGACCTGGGCGGCCAGATAGGTGATCGCGGCGTTATCGTTGAAAGAGGTCAGGAAGGTCGAGACGGCCATGAGCGCCCCTTCGTTCAGACGCATGATGACCGGGGAGATCCACCAGCCCTGCAGCCCGCCGAGGACGACCAAGCCGGCCAGGAAGAAGCCGACCAGGAGCGGTCCCCGCAGGCGGACCGGGTCCTGCCACTGCGGCGTGGCGACGGTGAACGCCAGGAAGACCAGCAACCCGCCGGTCATGAGGATCGGACGATGCCCCGCGAGCATGGCGACCGTCCAGACCATCAGCAGGAGGTGGACCGCCGTCACCCAGGCGGGGATCGCTTCCCGGCGGGGCGCGGCGGACTCGTCCGCCTTGAGCCGCGTGAGCTCACCGCGGAAGACGAAGAGGTAAGTCAGATTGGAGACGAGGATGGCGGCGACCGCGGCCCAGCCGTAGTGCGCGAAGACGTCCGCCGTCGACCAGCTCCACTTGGAGGCGACCATCACGATGGGCGGCGCGGCGAAGTTCGTCAGGGCGCCGCCGACGGAGATGTTCACGAAGAGCAGCGCCAAGGTGGCGTATTTGAGACGGTCGCTGGGCCGCAGGACGTAGAACTGCGACGAGAGCAGCAACGCCCCGATGGTCATGGCCGCGGGCTCCGTGATCAGCGAACCGAACAATGGGGCCAAGGTCAGGATGACGAACCAGCGCGCCGCGGTGCCGTCGCCGAGCAGCCAGGCCACGCCCCCGAGCAGCCGCGCCGCCAAGGCCATCACGGGCCGCGCGGCGGCGAGCGTCATGATGATGAAGACGAACAGCGGCTCGACGAACTTGGAAGGGCCGGCCGGCGGCACCCCGGCGAGCACGGCGGCGTAATCCCCGCTTTCGACGTAACGGCAGGCGAAATCCCACCCCTTGCCCGGCCAGGCGATCAGCAGGCCGAAGAGCACGAAGGTCCAGATGCCGAAGACGGCTTCGACCTCGCCCAGCAGGTGCATGACGGCGGCGCGCAGCGAAGAAGACTCCCCGCGTTCATTGACCGGCGCCCTGCCCTCGCGGACGGCCTCACGATGGGCCTCCTCCAACTTATGCGCGGCCCGGGCGAAAAGCGGCGCGGAGAACGCATGCAGGATGGCGAGTCCGAACACGACGCTGGCCGCCAGCAGGAACCCGTCCTGCCGGACGGCCTCCGCGAGTTGCGGCCAGAGATCGGGCGTCGTGGGCATGCCCGAACCAAAACCGCCCCACGCGGCTTGGCAATCTCCACCGCCGCCTAACGCTTACCCGGCTCATCCGGCCGGGCGCCGCCCAAAGCACGGATGAGGTCCACCTGGGCCGTGATCCGCTCGAGGCGGACCTCCGCCACCGCGGCCAGCGATTCGGCCTGGTCACGTCGGGCCACCAGGAGCTCGGCAGGACCGGCCTGGCCGGCTCCCTGCCGGGCTTCGGCGACGCGGAAGGCTTCCCGGGCCGCCCGGGCCCGGCGTTCGGCGGCGCTGGCCGCCGCGGCGGTCTCGCGCACGTCGACCAAGGCGTCGCGGACTTCGCGGAAAGCATTCAGGACGGATTGTTCGTAGGCCGCCGCCGCCTGGTTCCGGACGGCCACCGCGGCGTCGACGCGCGCGGCCCCGCGGCCGGCGTCGAACAACGGCAGCTGCATCCCGAGCCCGAGGGCCGAGGTGCTGTTGCGCGGACCGAAGAGCGACTCGAGGTCCGGACTTTCGGTGCCGAGCGCGGCGGTCAGGGAGAAGGTCGGGAAACGGGAGGCCTTCACGAAACCGATGCGGGCGTTGGCGGCGACGAGCGCCTGCTCCGCGGCGAGCACGTCCGGACGGTGACGCAGCAGGTCCGACGGCAGGCCGGCCGCCACGGGCGCGGGCACGCGCAAGGCGTCGCCGGCACGCGGCGCGATGACGAGCGCGGGCTGACCGGTCAGCGCGCCGAGCAGATGCTCGGCCTGCGCGCGGGCCCGCCGCGCCGACGCACGACGCGCGACGGCTTCGGCCCGGAAGACTTCGGCCGCGGCGACCTCGGCCGGACCGGCGGCGCCGACGCGTAAGCGACGCGCGACGAGCGCGACTTCGGCCTCACGGGCGGCGAGAATCTCCGTGGCGGCGGCCGCCCGGACCTCGGCGGCACGCAACCAGGCGTAGGCGCGGACGACGGAGGCGCCGACGGCGAGTCCGACGACCCGACGACCCTCTTCGGCTTGGAGCAACTGGGCCCGGGCGCCTTCCTCGGCGCGACGGAGCCGGCCCCAGAAATCGAGTTCGAAGGCGGTGGAGAGCGCGGCGCGCTGATTGGTGCGCACGCGTCCGTTCAAAGCGAGGTTGGGATTGAAACCGCCCTCGCTGATCTTGATCTGCTGCGAGGTCACGGTGGCGTCGACCTGCGGCAACGCGGCGCCTTCGACCTCGCCGAGCACGGCGCCGGCTTCCGCCACGCGCGCGACGGCGACCCGGAGGTCGGTGTTGGCGGCGAAGGCGCGCGCGACGAGCGCGTCGAGCTCCGGATCGTCGAAGGACTTCCACCACTCGGCGCGGACGGCGACGCCGCCCTGCCCTGCCTCGGGATAAGCTTCGGCCGTAGGCGTCGCGGGACGCTGGTAATCAGGACCGAGCGCGCAACCGGCGAGCAGGCCGGCGACAAGGAGCAAAGGAAATGGCTTCATGGCTGGACGACGGCCTTTTCCTTACGGCCGGAAAGAAGGTGGAAGAACCAAGGGATGAAGAGCGTGGCCACGAAGGTGTCGAGGAGCATGCCGCCAAGCACGCCCGTGCCCATCGACTGACGCGCCGCGGCGCCCGCGCCGCCGGCGAAGGCGAGCGGGACGACCCCGAGCACGAAGGCCATGGAGGTCATGACGAGCGGACGGATGCGCATGCGGGCCGCTTCGATCGCCGCCTCGGCCGCGGAGCGCCCGGCGCGACGCGCGCTTTCGGCGAACTCGACGATGAGGATCGCGTTCTTGGCCGCGAGGCCGATGAGCGTGACCAGGCCGATCTGGAAGTAGATGTCGTTGGGCATCCCGCGCGCGAAGATCGCGAGCAGCGCCCCGAGCAACGCGAACGGCACGGTGAGCAGCACGCCGAGCGGCAGCGCGAGGTCTTCGTAGAGCGCCGCGAGGATCAGGAACACCATCAGCAGGGCCAGGAGGAAGGCGGGCAAGGCGGAGGTCGCCGCGCGCTTCTCCTGCAGGGCCTGCGCGGTCCAGTCGATGCCGTAGCCGACGGGCATGAGGTCCTCGGCGATCTGCTCGACGAGCGCGATGGCCTCGCCCGAGCTCACGCCGGGCGCCGGCGAACAGATCAGGCGCGCGGACAGGAAGCCCATGTGGCGTTCGAGCTGTTCCGGCCCGGCCGAAGGCTTGAACTTCACGAAGGTGGAGAGCGGGATCATCTCGCCGTTGCCCGCGCGGACGTGCACGCGGCCGGCGGCGGCGGCGTCCATGCGGTCGGCGGCCTCGGACTGCACGAGGACACGGTAGGTGCGGCCGGCCAAGGTGAAGTCGTTGGCGTAGACGACGCCGATGGTGGCCTGCAGGGCTTCATGCAGTTCCGGCAGGGACACGCCGAGCGTGGACGCGCGGACCTCGTCGACTTCGGCCAGCACCTGCGGGACGGAGGGGCGCAGGAAGACGCGGATGCCGGTGAGCTCCGGACGGGCCCGCAGCGCGGCCTCGAGCTTCTCGATGTTGGCCGCCAGGCGAGCCGGGTCGTCGTCTTCCTTGGCCTGGAGATAGAATTCGAAGCCGCCGGCGGTGCCGATGCCGCGGATGGCGGGCGGGTTCACCACGAGGCACATGCCGTCGGGCTGCGTCATGCCGATCGCGTTGAGCTGGCGAGCGAGGGCCTCGCCACCCGGCGGACGTTCGCCGAAATCCTTCAGAGGCAGGAAGATCGTGCCGGAGTTCGTCCGCTCGCCGCCGCCGAGCAGGTCGAACCCGCTGATGGCGAAGGTATGGCGCACGGCCGGATTCTCGCGCAGCTTGGGCGTGAGGTCGTCCATGAAGGTCTTCGTGCGGTTGATGCCCGCGCCGTCCGGAAGGGCCACCATCGCGAGAAGGTAGCCTTGGTCTTCGGGCGGCAGGAAACTGCGGGGGATGGTCACGACGAGCGCGACGTTGGCGAGGATGATGCCGAGGAAGCCGCCGGCGGCCGCACGCGGATGATCGAGGAGCCAGCGGACCACGCGACCGTGCCAGGCGGCGACGTGGCCGAAGCCGCGTCCGAAGCCGTCGACGAGCCAGGCGAGCCGGCCGCCGTCGCCGGGGACGTGCGGCTTGAGCATGAGGGCGCAGAGCGTCGGGGTCAGGGTGAGCGCGACGAAGCCGGAAAGGATGACCGAGAGGGCCACGGTGACGGCGAACTGGCGGTAGAGCACGCCCGCGATGCCGCCGAGGAAGGCGACGGGCAGGAAGACGCAGACGAGCACGCAGACGATGGCGACGATCGCGCCCGCGACCTCGCGCACCGATTCCCGGGCGGCGTCGAAGGCGCTCATCCCCTGCTCGCGCATGAGCCGCTCGGTGTTCTCGAGGACGACGATGGCGTCGTCGACCACGATGCCGATGGCGATGACCATCGCGAAGAGCGTCAGGATGTTGATCCCGTAGCCCATCACCCACAGGCCGGCGCAGGCGCCGATCAGCGAGACGGGCACGGCGATCATGGGGATGAGCGTCGCGCGCCAGGAGCCGAGGAAGAGGAAGACGACGATCGCGACCAGCAGCGCGGCCTCGAAGAGCGTGCTGCGCACCTCGCCGATGGCCGAGCGCACGAAGCGCGTGGTGTCGAAGGGGATCGCGTACGCGACGTCCGGCGGGAACTGCCGCGTGAGCTCGTCCATGCGCTTCACGATGCGGTCGGCGGTGTCGAGCGCGTTGGAACCGGTCTGCAGGAAGACGCGGATGCCGGCCACGGGCTTGCCGTCGAGCATGCTCAGCTGCTCGTAGCTCTGGGAGCCGAGCTCGATGCGGGCGACGTCGCGGAGGCGCAGGGCGCCTTCGCCGGCGCCGGCGCGCAGGACGATCTCGCCGAACTGTTCCGGCGTGGCGAGGCGGCCGCGGGCCACGACGGGCACCACGAAGGCGGCGTCGACCGACGGCTCCTGGCCGAGGCGGCCGACGGCGTACTGGGTGTTCGTCGCGCGGATGGCGCGCACGACCTCGGCCGAGCTCACGCCGAGCGCGGCCATGCGGTCCGGCCGCAACCACACGCGCATGGCGTAGTCGCGGGCGCCGAAGACGCCGCAATCGCCGACCCCGGGGATGCGCTTGAGCTCCTCGACGACGGTGGAAGAGGCGTAGTTGCTGAGGAAGACGGAATCGCGCGTGGCGTTGGGCGAGACGACCGAGACCGACATGAGGATGTCGTTCGAGCGCTTCTTGGTGATGACGCCGAGGCGGCGCACCTCCTCCGGCAGACGGGGCTCGGCGAGCTTGACGCGGTTGGCCACGAGGATGGTCGCCATGTCCGGGTCGACGCCGTTCTCGAAGGTGACGGTGATGCTGAGGGCGCCGCTCGAGGAGGCGTTGGAGGAATAGTAAAGGAGGCCTTCGACGCCGTTGATCTGCTCTTCGAGCGGGGCGGCGACGTTGTTCACGAGCGCTTCGGGCGAGGCGCCGGGATAACTCGCGACGACGGTCACGGTCGGCGGCGCGATCTGCGGATACTGCGACAGCGGCAGGTTCAGCAACGCGAGGCCGCCGATGAGGACGATGACGACCGAGAGGACCGCCGAGAAGATCGGGCGGCGGATGAAGAAGTCCCAGCCCATTTACTTCTTGGCCGGAGCGACGACGACCGGGGCGCCCGGGCGCAGCTTGTGCAGCTGGTTGAGGATGACGCGGTCACCGGCGCGCAGGCCGGCGAGGATGACGATGTCCGCGCCCTGGGTCTCGCCCAAGGTCACGGTCCGGGCTTCCGCGCGGTCGCCCGCGCCGATGACGAAGACGGAACGGCCCGAAGGGGCCTGCACCAAAGCCTGCTGGGGCACGAGATAAGCGTCATTGGCCTTGCCGCCGGTGATGCGCACGCGCACGAACTGGCCGGCGAGCAAAGCGTCGTCCGCATTGGCGAAACGCGCGCGGAGCTGGACGGTGCCGAGACGGGTGTCGACCTGCGTGGCCGCGAAGTCGATCTTGCCACGCGCCGGATGCGTCGAACCGTCCGGCCGCAGGAGCGCGACGTCGGCGCCCTGCGCGCCCGCGGCGCCCGCCGGGAAGAGCCGACGGAAATCCGCCTCGGCCAGGCCGAAACGCGCCCAGACTTCGTCGGCGCGGACGACGGTGGTGA
>CALPIW020000022.1 GCA_943323725.2 Polynucleobacter meluiroseus
ATCGTTTCCTACCAGGCCAACAAGCGCCAGGGTACCTCCAAGACCAAGGATTACGGCGAAGTGGCCGGTTCCGGCAAGAAGGTCCTCCCTCAGAAGGGTTCCGGCGGTTCCCGCCACGGCGACAAGCGCGCCCCCCAGATGTTCAAGGGCGGCATCGTCTTCGGTCCGCGCCCCCGCGACTGGTCCAAGACCATCACCGCTCAGGCCAAGAAGATCGCCCTCCAGCGCGCGATCTTCGAACTCGCCAAGGACGGCGGCCTCTCGGTCATCGAGAAGTTCGAAGTCGCCCAGCCCAAGACCAAGCTCTTCGCCAAGGTGCTCGCCAACGTGAGCCCCGCCGGCAAGCGCCTCCTCGTCGTCGACAGCGCCTGGTCGGACACCGTCGTCCGCGCCAGCCGCAACGTCAGCCGCGCGGTCTTCTCCAATTCTTCCAACCTCAACGCTCTCGATCTCGTCCGCACCCCGCGCGTCCTGATCTCGGAAGACGGCCTCAAGAAGGTCCTCGAGCGCGCCAAAAACTAAGACCGTCATCCCATGAAGCCCGCTTCTGAAATCATCAGCCGCCCGATCCTCACGGAAAAGGCCTCCGGCCTCGCCGAAGCCAACAAGTACGTCTTCGAAGTCCTTCCTGGCGCCGACCGCGCCCAGATCAAGAAGGCCGTCGAAGCCAACTTCAAGGTGACCGTCGAGAAGATCAACATCCTCATCCGTAAGGGCAAGCTGCGCCGCAGCCGCCTCTCCGGCGGTTCGATCTTCACCGAGACGGATTCCCGTCGCGCCATCGTCACCCTGAAGAAGGGCGACGTCATCTCCCTCGCCTAATCTCGGAGCAGCCCAGCCATGCCCATCATCACTCATCGTCCCATCACCCCCGGCACGCGCTTCCTAGTGCGCGTGAAGACCGAGGGCCTGCACGCCGGTCGCCCCGAGCGTTCGCTCACCGAATTCAAGCACCGCGCGATGGGCCGTAACTGTTACGGCCGCATCACCTCCCGCCGTCGTGGCGGAGGTCACAAGAAGCTCTATCGCGCCATCGACTTCCGTCGCGACCGCCTCGACTCCCCGGCCACCGTGCTCCGGATCGAATACGATCCGAACCGTACCTCCCACCTGGCCCTCATCGAGTACGCCGACAAGACCCTGAACTACATCCTCGCTCCGGATGGCCTCAAGGTCGGCGACACGGTCGTCAGCACCAACACCGCGCAGGAACAGCTGACCCCTGGTCTCTCCCTGCCCCTGAGCCTGATCCCTCCGGCCACCTTCATCCACTGCATCGAGATCGAACCCGGCAAGGGTGGTCAGCTCGCCCGCTCCGCCGGCGGCTTCGCCCAGCTCCTCGGCCTCGAAGCCGGCCGCGCGATCCTGCGCATGCCTTCGGGCGAACAGCGCTACCTCAACGCCGATTGCCGCGCCACCGTGGGCATCGTCGGCAACGTCGACCACCACAACGCCAGCCTCGGTAAGGCCGGCCGCAGCCGCTGGAAGGGCATCCGTCCTCGTCAGCGTGGTATGTCCATGAACCCGGTCGACCACCCGAACGGCGGTGGCGGCGGCAAGAAGAAGGGTGGCGGCGGTCGTCAGCACCTCAAATCCCCGTGGGGCCAGCTCGCCAAGGGCTTCCCGACCCGCACCAAGGCGAAGGCCTCCAACAACCAGATCATCCTGCGCCGCAACGGCCGCAAGGTGAAGCAGGTCTAACCCTTCCTAATCCTCTCATAACATGGCACGCTCCCGCAAAAAGGGTTTCTATGTCGACGCTCACCTGGTCGACAAAGTCACCGTCGCCCAGAAGGCCAACAGCCGTAAGCCGATCAAGACCTGGTCGCGCCGCTCGACGGTCACCCCGGACTTCATCGGCCTCAACCTCGAAGTCCACAACGGCAAGGCCTTCGTCCCCGTCTATGTGACGGAGAACATGGTCGGCCATAAGCTCGGCGAGTTCGCTCCGACGCGCACTTTCCGCCAGCACACCCAGCCCTCCCGCAAGGAAGCCCAGTAATCCACTCCCGTGCGCAACGTCCTCACCATGTCCGCCCTTCTCGTCGCCGCCACCGCGGTCGGCGCGGAAGTCCGTGCGCCTGGTGCGGCCGAAGCGGATGGCAAGGCTCCGGTCGTCGCGGTCGTCTCCGCCCGCGCGACGGATCTGGTGGTCTTGGATGGCGGACACGACCGCGGCTTCCGCCCCGGTACGGTCTGCAATGTGAGCCGTGATGGCCGCGCCTTCGGCGCCGTCGTCATCGCCGAAGCCGGCCTCCGCCGCTCCGTCGCCCTCATCCTCTCCCTCGACCCCTCCGCCGCGATCACCGCCGGCGACCTCGTCACCCTCCGCGCCAACTCCCGCATCTAACCCAACCCTTTACCAAAGTCATGGAAGTCCACGCCACCACCCGTTTTGCCCGTATGTCGCCCCAGAAGGTCCGCGAAGTCGCGCGCCAGATCCAGGGTCTCCCCGCCGAGGAAGCCATCCAGCTCCTCCGCTTCATCCCGCGCAAGTCCGCCCGCCTCCTGGGCAAGACCCTCGCCAGCGCGATCGCCAACGCCGAGAACAACCACAACCTCTCCAGTAGCGACCTCGTGATCGTCTCCGCGACGGTCAACCAGGGTCCGGTCATCAAGCGTTCGATGCCGGCCGCCCGCGGTTCCGCCCACCCTATCCACAAATCCATGAGCCACATCCGCGTGGCTCTGGGTTCCGCCACCAAGTAATTTTCGAAACATGGGCCAGAAAGTAAATCCGATCGGCTTCCGTCTAGCCGTCCGCCGCAACTGGGAATCCCGCTGGTACGCCACCAAGCGCGACTTCCCGGCCAACATCCTCGAGGACTACCGCATCCGCGAGTTCCTCAAGGAGAAGCTCCGCCAGGCCGCCGTGCCCCGCATCTTCATCGAGCGCGCCGGCCAGAAGGTCCGCGTCCGCATCTGGACCGCCCGCCCGGGCGTCGTCATCGGCCGCAAGGGCGATGAGCTCAAGAACCTCCGCGCCGAGATCCAGAAGGTCGCCGGCAAGGCCCGCATCGACGACATCATCCTCGAAGTGAACGAAGTGAAGCGCCCCGACCTCGTGGCCCAGCTCGTCGCCGAGAACATCGCCCTGCAGCTCGAGCGCCGCATCTCCTTCCGTCGCGCCATGAAGAAGGCCGTCCAGACCCCCATGACCAACGGTGCCGATGGCATCCGTATCCGCCTCGGCGGTCGTCTCGGTGGCGCTGAAATCGCCCGCGTCGAGTCCGCTCGCGTCGGCCGCGTCCCGCTCCACACCCTCCGCGAGAACATCGATTACGGCTTCACCGAAGCCCGCACCCTGGCCGGCAAGGTCGGCATCAAGTGCTGGATCTGCTCCAAGGACTCCGAGTTCTAAGCCTCCCTCCCAACCTTCAACTTCTAGACCAACATGGCCAATCTCCAACCCGCTCGCACCAAGTGGCGCAAGCACCGTAAGGGCAAGATCCGTGGCAACGCCACGGCCTGCAACACGCTGTCCTTCGGCGACTTCGGCATCCAGTCCCTCGATCGTGGCCGCGTTCCGGCCAACCAGATCGAAGCCGCCCGTATCGCCATCTCCCGCGCCCTGAAGCGCAAGGGTAAGATGTGGATGCGCATCTTCCCCCACACCCCGGTGACGAAGAAGCCGGCCGAAGTCCGAATGGGCTCCGGTAAGGGTAGCGTCGAGTACTACGTGGCCTGCATCAAGCCGGGCACCATGCTCTTCGAAGTCGCCGGCGTGCCGATCAGCATGGCCCGCGAAGCCATGCGCCTCGCCGACACCAAACTCCAGCTCCGCTGCCGCTTCGTCGCCCGCGAAGAGCTCGAAAAGTATTGATGCAACCGGCCCCGACCACCCATAACTGACCCTTTTCACCGATGTCCACCTACCGGAAAGATAAGCCCACCGCCGCCACGGCCCTGCGCCCCCTGGCTCCCGCCGAACTGCAGAAGCGTATCCGCGAAGCCCGCGAAGAGCTCCTCAGCCTGCGCCTCAAGAAGGCCACCGGCGCCGTCGAGAATTCGGCCCGTTTCCGCGCCCTGCGCCGCGACGTCGCCCGCTGCATGACCGTCCTTTCCGGCAAGTCCGCCCCGGCGAAGAAGAAGTAATCCACCCTCCAAACGATTTTACCGATGTCCGAAGACCGCTCCAACCGCAAGACCCTCCTGGGTCTCGTCGCCTCCCGCTCGGGAGACAAGACCATCAAGGTCAACTACCAGTACACCGTGCCGCACCCCGTGTATGGCAAGGAAGTCAAGCGCCGTACCGTCCTGCACGCGCACGACGAGAAGAACGAGTGCAAGCCCGGCGACAAGGTCGAGATCATGGAGACCCGCCCCCTTTCCAAGCTGAAGCGCTGGCGCGTCGTCCGCGTCGTCGAAGCCGCGAAGATCGCCGCCCAGTCCATCGAAGACTGAACGGCCCCACCTAACCTCCGACCCTTCTTACAATGATTCAGATGCTTTCCCGGCTCGAAGTAGCCGACAATACCGGGGCCCGCAGGGTCCGCATGATCCGCCGTCTCGGCCAGCTCACCGACACCGCCGGCGTGGGTGACATCATCATCTGCTCCGTCAAGGATTCGACCCCTGACGCCCAGGTGAAGAAGGGCTCCGTCTGCCGCGCCGTCATCGTCCGCACCGTCGCTCCGATCCGCCGCGCGGACGGCAGCTACCTGCGCTTCGACACCAACGCCGTCGTCATCCTCGACGAGAACGGCAACCCTAAGGGCACCCGCATCTTCGGGCCCGTCGCTCGCGAACTCCGCAGCAAGAACTTCATGAAGATCATCTCCCTCGCTCCCGAGGTACTCTGAACACCATGTCCAAGACCGACATCAAGAAGGGCGACGAAGTCGTCGTCATCTCCGGCGCCGAAAAAGGCAAGCGCGGCAAAGTCGTCAGCTACAACCGCGCCGACGAACGCCTCACCATCGAGGGCCTGAACCTCGTCAAGCGCCACCTGAAGCGCACCCAGGACGGGCAGGGCGGCATCACCGAGAAGGAAGCCCCCATCCATCGCTCCAACGTGATGCTCGGCTCCCTCTGGGACGCCCGTCGCGCCAAGAAGCCGGCCAAGGCCGCCAAGAAGTAAACCTGACGAAACCACCCGAGAATCACACGCAAATGGCAACCGTTCCTTATCTGAAGAAGTATTACCTCGAGAAGGTCGTCCCCGAGCTCCTCAAGAGCCGCGGCTACACGAACATCCATCAGGTCCCGAACCTGAAGAAGATCGTCCTCAACACCGCCTTCAAGGCTGAAGCCGACAAAGGCCACATCGCCGAAGTCGTGAAGGACCTCACCAAGCTCTCCGGCCAGAAGCCCGTCCTCACCAAGGCCTCCAAGTCCGTCGCCGCCTTCAAGGTGCGCGAAGGCATGACCCTCGGCTGCATGGTCACCCTCCGCGGCGCCCGCATGTGGGAATTCTACCTCCGCCTCACCGCGGTGGCCCTCCCGATGATCCGCGACTTCCGCGGTACCTCCAACCGTCTCGACGGCCGCGGCAACTACTCCCTCGGCATCGTCGACCACACCATCTTCCCGGAAACCCAGGCCGACGGCTCCCAGCGCGCCAACATCGGCATGGACGTCATCATCGTGACCTCCGCCAACACGGACGATGAAGGCCGCGAACTGCTCCGCCTCCTCGGCATGCCGTTCCGTCGCTCCAGCGCCGCCGACGCGGCCGCCGCCGCCACCGCCGCCAAGGCCTAACCCCTAACTCCTTACCAGCATGGCCAAGAAGTCCGTCATCCAGCGCGCCCTCAAGCGCGACCGTCTCGTCAAGAAGTACGCCGCCAAGCGCGCCGAACTCAAGAAGACCCTCGCCGACCCCAAGGTCACCGAAGAGGCTTTCTACGACGCCCAGCGCGCCCTCGCCAAGCTGCCCCGCAGCTCGTCGAAGGTCCGCCAGAAGAACCGCTGTTCCATCTCCGGTCGTCCGCGTGCGTTCATCCGCAAGTTCGGCCTTTCCCGTATCACCTTCCGCGAGCTCGCGCTCAACGGCCAGATTCCCGGCGTCACCAAGGCCTCCTGGTAATCCAAAAGAAAAAACAAAACCATGTCCGCTTCTACTGACACCATCGGGGATTTCCTCACCTCCATCCGCAACGGTTCGCAGGCCCAGAAGGCCGTGATCACCGTCCAGTGGTCCCGCCTCCGCGAAGGCGTCGCCAAGATTCTCGTCGACGCCGGTTACGTCGCCTCCGCCCGCAAGGCCGAGCGCGAAGGCCTCCCCGTCCTCGAACTCACCCTCAAGTACGTCGCCGGCGTCCCGGCGATCACCAGCATCGAACGCGTCTCGACCCCTGGTCGCCGCATCTATGCCGGCTACAGCTCCGTCCCCAAGGTCATCGGCGGCATGGGCGTCTCCATCCTGACCACCTCCCGTGGCGTCATGACCGACGCCGAAGCCCGTCGCCAGAAAGTCGGCGGCGAGCTCCTCGCGAAGGTCTGGTAACCCGTCCCACCCTTAAACAAGCAACTCAATGAGCCGAATTGGTAAGCAGCCCGTCAACATCCCCGACAAGGTGACCGTGTCCGTGAAGGACAATGTCGTCGTCGTCAAGGGGCCCAAGGGCGAACTCTCGAAACCCTTCCCGAAGGAGATCGGCGTCGTCGCCGACGCCAAGGTCGTCAACGTCACTGACCTCACCGAGGTCAAGGACGCCGCCGGCAAGGTCGTGAAGCCCGGCACCGCCGGCGCCCTCCACGGCACCGTCCGCGCCATCATCCGCAACATGTGCGAAGGCGTCGCCACCGAATACACCAAGACCCTCCTGATCGAAGGCGTCGGCTTCAAGGCGATCCTCAAGGGCAACGTCCTTGACCTCGCCCTCGGCTATTCGCACCCGATCAAGTACACCATCCCGGCCGGCGTGAAGGTCGTCGTCACCGACGGCACCAAGCTCGTCATCACCGGCCCCGACCGCCACATGGTCGGCCAGGTCGCCTCTTCGATCAAGCTCTACAAGCCCGTCGAGCCTTACAAGGGCAAGGGCGTCCGCGTCGAAGGCGAATTCGTCCGCCGCAAGGAGGGCAAGAAGACGGCCTAATCCGCCCGAACCGAACACATTCCATGAAACTGCAGAAGAAGAATCTCCTGGCGCAGAAGCGTCGCTGGCGCATCCGCAAGACGGTGCGTGGCACCGCCGCCCGCCCGCGCCTCGCGCTCAAGATGACCCACGTGCATCTCTACGCCCAGGCCATCGACGACGACAAGGGCGTGACCCTCGTCTCCCTCGCGACCACCTCCAAGGACCTCCGCGGCCAGAAGCTGAAGGCCAACGTCGCCGGTGCGACCGCTTTCGGCGCTGCCTTCGGCGCCAAGGCCAAGGCCGCCGGTCTCACCACCGTGGTCTTCGACCGCGCCGGTCGCCGCTACCATGGCACCGTCAAGTCCTTCGCCGAAGCCGCCCGCCAGGCCGGCCTGACTTTCTAATTTCATGAGCGCTGAAAACACCCCCGCCGCGGCTCCTGCCGCCCCCGCTTCCGCTGCCCCCGGCCGTTCCGGCCCCGGCGGCGATCGTCGTGGTCCTGGTGGCCCCGGTGGTCCCGGTGGCCGTCGTAACGGTCCCGGCGGCCCTGGCCGTGGTCCTCGTCGCGACAACCGCAACGACGGTCCGGCTTCCGAATACAACGACAAGGTCGTCCACATCAACCGCTGCTCGAAGGTCGTCAAAGGCGGCCGTCGCTTCAACTTCGCCGCGCTCGTCGTGGCGGGTGACGGCAAGGGCCGCGTCGGCGTGGGTTACGGCAAGGCCAAGGAAGTTCCCGATGCGATCCGCAAGGGCACCGACCGCGCCCACCGCGCCCTCGTCCGCGTCAATCTCCGCGGCAACACCATCCCGCACGAAGTCATCGGCCACGCCGACGGCGGCGTCGTGATGCTCCGTCCGGCTGCGCCCGGTACCGGCCTCATCGCCGGCGGCGGCGTCCGCGCTGTCCTGGAAGTCGCCGGTTACAAGGACGTCCTCTCGAAGTCCATGGGTTCCAACAACCCGCAGGCGATCGTGAAGGCCACCTTGGACGGTCTCTCCAAGCTCCGCACCCTCGAACAAATCAAGGCCCTCCGCGCCTAAGCGGTACACACAGACATGAAACTCGACTCTCTGCCCAACATCAAGGGCTCCACCCATCGCCACAAGATCCTCGGCCGCGGCCGCGGCACCGGTCACGGTAAGACCTCCGGTCGTGGTCACAAGGGCATGAAGGCCCGCTCCGGCGGCGGTCATCGCCCCGGCTTCGAAGGCGGTCAGATGCCGCTCTATCGTCGCCTGCCTCACCGCGGCTTCAAGAACGTCAACCGCGTCGACTACGCCGTGCTCAACGTCCGCGACTTCCAGGAACTCAAAGGTACGACCTTCGGTCTCGCGGAACTCGTGGCTGCCGGCGTGCTCCGCAAGTCCGCCCCGCTCCTCAAGATCCTCGGCACCGGCGAGCTCACGCGCGCCGTCACCGTCAAGGCCCACCGCTTCTCCAAGGACGCCAAGGACAAGATCGAGAAGGCCGGCGGCAAGGCGGTCCTGATCGAGATCAAGAAGACGGCTTCCGCCGAGTGAGCCTCGGCTCACCCTGACCCCGATGTTCTCGGCCTTCGCCAACTGCTGGAGGATCCCTGAGCTCAGGGCCCGTCTGGTCGCCACCGTCGCGTTGGTGTTCGTCGCCCGTATCGGCGCGAACATCCCGCTGCCCGGCATCGACCCGAAGGACATCATGGATTATTACCACTCCATGGCCGACAAGTCGGCCGGCGGAGTGGTCGCGATGTACAACATGTTCACGGGTGGCGCGCTCCTCAAGGGCGCGGTCTTCTCGCTGGGCATCATGCCGTACATCAGCGCCTCGATCATCATGCAGCTGATGTCGGCCGTCGTGCCGTCCATCGCCCGTCTGCAGCAGGAAGGCGAAGTCGGCCGCCAGAAGGTCGCCCAGTATTCCCGCTACCTCACCATCCTCATCGCGGTCGTCCAGTCCGCGCTGCTCCTCGGCGCCTTCTGCAATCCGCAGCAGGTCGGCCAGGCGCTCGGCCTCGGGAATTTCACCGGAACCATCGTCGTGATGCAGAGCAAGACGCTCTTCGTCTGCCTCGGCGTCTGCCTCCTCACTTCCGGCGCCATCGTCATGCTCTGGCTCGGCGAGCAGATCACCCAGCGCGGCATCGGCAACGGCACGTCCGTCCTGATCACCGTCGGCATCCTCGCCGACATCCCCGGCGCGCTCACCTCCTTCGTCGACATGACCTTCGGCGGCAAGGTCGGCGCCACCGCCGCCAATTCCCATGGTTGGGAGAAAGCCGCGGGCATGGTCCTCCTCTTCGTCGCCGTCACCGCCGCGATGGTCGCCATCAACCAGGCCGTCCGCAAGATCCCCATCCAGTACGCGCAGCGCATGGTCGGACGTAAGATGTACGGCGCGCAGACCAACTACCTCCCGCTCAAGGTCAACTACGCGGGCGTCATGCCGGTCATCTTCGCCGGCGCCATCATGAGCTTCCCGCCCATGCTGCTCAACCCGCTGAGCACCTACTTCCCGACGCTCGCCTTCCTCCGCGACTGGGCCGACTTCTTCTCCCGTAACAACGGCTTCTACTACACGCTGTATTCGGTGCTGATCTTCGGCTTCAGCTACTTCTGGATCTCGATCATGTTCCGTCCGGTCCAGATCGCCGACGACCTGAAGAAGAACAACGGTTACATCCTGGGCGTCCGCCCCGGCGAGCACACCGCCCAGTTCCTGGACTTCGTGATGACCCGCCTGACGCTGGCCGGCTCCGTCTTCCTGCTCATCATCGCGCTGATGCCCGACCTCTTCATCGTGCAGCTCGGCTTCCCGATGCGCCTCGCCACCTTCCTCGGCGGCACCGGCGGCCTCATCACCGTCGGCGTCATGCTCGACACGATGCGCCAGATCGAGACCTATCTCCTGCAGCGTAACTACGAAGGCTTCCTCAAGAAGGGCCGCATCGGCGGCGTCCCCGTCCCGGCCGCTTCGCTGCGTTCCGAAGGCGAAGGCTCGGCGCTCGGTTCGCTCGAGAAGACCTGTCTCTTCCTGTTCGTCCTCGGCGTCGTCGCCTGGGGTCTGAATCACTTTGGCGCTTTCGCCGGTTAAGTCTTTTCCGGGATGATCGATTTGAAGTCGGCCGAAGACGTGAGTCGCATGCGTGCGGCGTGCGCCGCCGCGGCCCGCGTCCTCCACGATCTCGCGACCCTCGTCGTCCCCGGCATCTCCACCGCCGGACTCGACGCCGCCGCCCGCGGGCTCATGGCCCGGCACGGTTGCGAGAGCGCCTGCCACGGCTACGTCGTCGGCCGCCTCAGCTACCCCGGCTATGTCTGCATCTCCCTCAACGACGAGATCGTCCACGGCATCGGCTCGGCCGACCGCATCGTCCGGGATGGCGACCTCGTCTCGCTCGACGTCGTCGTCCGCCGCGACGGCTTCATCGGGGATAACGCCCGCACCATCCTGGTCGGCGCCGTCGACCCGCGGGCCCGTCAGCTCTGCGTCGACACCGAGAAATCGCTCCAGGCCGGCATCGCCGCCGCCCGCGTCGGCAACAGGGTGGGGGATATTTCGGCGGCCATCCAGGAAGCCCTGACCCCCGGGGGGTACGGCATCGTCCGGGACTTCGTCGGCCATGGCGTCGGACGTAAAATGCACGAAGAACCCCAGATTCCGAACTACGGTAAGGCGGGAACTGGCCCTAAGTTATTGCCTGGCATGGCTTTAGCCATTGAACCGATGGTCAATCTGGGCTCCCATAAGATCGTCATGGCCTCCGACGGCTGGACCGCCCGGACCGCCGACGGCAAGGTCTCGGCCCACTTCGAGCACACCGTCCTGGTGACCGAAAACGGCCCCGAAATCCTGACCCTCGTTTAAACCGCATTTTTTGCTTTCCAATCCCACCAGAACCTTCAAGTTCCGACCTCTTTCCCACCTTCCAAACAGCACGGACACCATGCCTCGAATCCTCGGCGTAGACATTCCCAATAACAAGAAAGTAGAGATCTCTCTCCGCTACATCTATGGCATCGGCCCGCGCCGCGCCACGGAGATCTGCGAAGCCCTCGGCTTCGATCCCGCCATGCGGGCGCAGAACCTCTCCGAAGAGCAGCTGAACAAGATCGTCGAGTACATCGTCCGCATGGGCTATAAGTGCGAAGGCGACCTCCGCCGCGACATCGCCCAGAACCTGAAGCGCCTCCAGGCGATCAAGTGCTACCGCGGTCTCCGTCACTTCCGCGGCCTCCCGGTCCGTGGCCAGCGCACGCGCACCAACGCCCGTACCCGCAAGGGCAAGCGCAAGACCGTCGGCGTCGCCGCGGCTCCCTCCAAGTAAGCCAACCTTTCTCCTAAAACTATTTTACGATGAGCGAAGAAGCCCCCAAGACGCCCAAGGCCAAGAAGCCGAAGGCCCCCGCCGCCGAAGGCGCCGCCGCCCCCGAAGTCGTCGCTGCCGCGGCCGCTCCGGCCGAAGCCGCCGCCCCGGAACGCAAGGAGATCACCGCCAAGGAACTCCTCGGCGAAGAACTCGGCGAAGTGAAGGTCCGTCGCGCCAAAGGCTCGAAGAACATCACCACCGGCATCTGCCACATCCTCGCGACCTTCAACAACACGAAGGTCACCATCACCGACGCCAACGGCAACGTGATCTCCTGGGGTAGCGCCGGCCGTCACCAGTTCCGCGGCTCCCGCAAGTCCACCGCCTACGCCGCCCAGGTCGTCTGCTCCGAAGCCGCCAAGCTCGCCATGGCCCACGGCCTCAAGGACGTCTCCGTCCGCGTCAAGGGTCCGGGCATGGGTCGCGACAGCGCCATCCGCGCCCTCCAGGTGCTCGGCCTGAACGTCACCTCGATCCTCGACACCACCCCGATCCCGCACAACGGCTGCCGCCCGCCCAAGCGCCGTCGCGTCTGATCGTCCCTGCTTTCCGCATCACCGTCCGGCTATGGCAAACCGGGCGGGTCCTCCCATCCGCCGACTCTACCAAATCCTAACAAACCATGTCTCGTTACACCGGTCCTACCACGAAGCTCAACCGCCGCTTCGGCCAGAATATCTTCCCCACCTCCAAGGGTGAGGAGCGTCGTCCGTACCCTCCGGGTATCCACGGCAAGACGACCCGCCGCAAGGTCTCCGAATACGGCGTCGGCCTCAATGAGAAGCAGAAGCTTCGCATGATGTATGGCCTCACCGAGAAGCAGTTCCGCCTCTCCTTCGAGCGCGCCAAGCGCATGGGCGGCGTCGCCGGCGACAATTTCCTCCGCATCTTGGAGACCCGCCTCGACAATGTCGTCTTCCGCCTCGGCTTCGCTAACTCCCGCTCCGCCGCTCGCCAACTCGTCTCCCACGGCCACGTCCGTATCGACGGCCGCAAGGTGGACGTCGCCAGCTTCACTGTCGCCCCC
>CALPIW020000023.1 GCA_943323725.2 Polynucleobacter meluiroseus
AACGAGCTCCGCGAAGAGGTCGCCATCAACCCGCAGGCCGCCAGCATCATCGAGACCGGCCGCGTCATCGAGGGCATGGTGCGCAATTCCGGCAAGCACGCGTGCGGCATGATCATCGCCGACCGCCCGCTCACGGACATCATCCCGGTCACGATGCAGGAAGGCGACCTGACGACCCAGTACGCCAAGGACCCCGTCGAGAAGCTCGGCCTCCTGAAGATGGACTTCCTGGGCCTCAAGACGCTCACGATCATCGACGACGCCCAGAACCTCGTCCGCAAGCATCGCAAGCAGCCCGACTTCAACATCGAGAAAGTCGGCTTCGAGGACCCGAAGACCTTCGCCCTCCTCAACGAGGCGAAGACCATCGGCGTGTTCCAGCTCGAATCCGGCGGCATGCAGTCGCTCTGCCGCAAGTTCAACATCACGCAGATCGACGAGATCGTCGCGCTCATCGCGCTCTATCGTCCGGGCCCGATGCAGTTCATCCCGGACTACATCAAGGGCAAGGACGACCCCAGCTACGTCAAGTACGCGCACCCGCTCCTCGAGAAGGTGGCCAAGGAGACCTACGGCATC
The DNA here is from genome assembly GCA_943323725.2 of Polynucleobacter meluiroseus. Taxonomy (GTDB): domain Bacteria; phylum Verrucomicrobiota; class Verrucomicrobiia; order Opitutales; family UBA953; genus UBA953. The sequence goes on from CALPIW020000023.1 coordinate 580, forward strand.
TTGGTCTACCAGGAACAGGTGATGGAGGCCGCCCGCGTGGTCGCCGGCTACACCCTCGGCGGCGCCGACATGCTCCGTCGCGCGATGGGCAAGAAGATCCGCGAGGAGATGGAGCAGCAGCGCTCGATCTTCGTCGAAGGCGCCAAGACGACCAACAACATCGATAAGAAGAAGGCCGAGGAGATCTTCGCCACCCTGGAGAAGTTCGCCGAATACGGCTTCAACAAGTCGCACTCCGCCGCCTACGCGATCCTCTCGTATCGCACCGCCTACCTGAAGGCCAACTACCCGGTCGAGTTCATGGCCGCCGTACTCACGTCCGAACAGGGCAACGCCGACAAGCTCGCCGAATTCATGGCGGAGGTCGAAGCCCTCGGCATGAAGGCGCTCGGTCCGGACGTGAACCAGTCGGACACCGACTTCACGCCGGTCATCAAGGACAACGCCATCCGCTTCGGCATGGGCGCCATCAAGGGCGTCGGCGAGCAGGCCGCCCGCAATATCGTCGCCGAGCGCGAGAAGAACGGCCCCTTCAAGGACTTCGCCGACTTCGTGGGCCGCATGGGCGAATTCGAGCTCAACGCCCGCACCCTCGACTGTCTCGTGCGCGCAGGCGCCTTCGATTTCACCGGCGAAGACCGCCGTCACCTCGTCGACTCCATCGAATCCGTCCGCCGTCACTTCGCCGGCGAGCGCAAGGAGCGCGCCAGCGGCCAGGGCTCCCTCTTCGACCTCCTCGGGGCCGAGGACGCCGGCGCCGCCCGCCCGACCGACCTCGTCCTCCGCAAGTCGGAGAAGATGCCCAAGCTCGAGATGCTCAACGGCGAGAAGTCGCTCCTCGGCTTCTACCTCAGCGGCCACCCCCTCGCCGACTACCACGGCCTCGACGAAGCCATCGCCACGATGGTCGTCACCCCGGACCGCGTCGACCTCGACAAGCAGCAGCGGCACACCGTGCGCGTCTGCGGGATCGTCGGCGGCCTCGAGAAGAAGATCTCCAAGAAGGACAACCGCCCGTGGGCGCTCTTCACCGTCGCCTCCCGCTCGGTCACCATCCCCGTGATGATGTTCTCCGACGCCTATGATGCCGCGGCGCAGCTCAAGGACGGCGAACTCCCCCTGCTCATGGACGGCTCGCACGTCATCGTCGACGCCCGCCTCAACTGGCGCGAAGAGCGCGGCGAATGGTCGCTCAGCGCCCACGCCGTCACCACGCTTCGTCGCGCCCCGAGCCTCATCAAGAAGATCCTCTTCGCCCTCAAGCCCGGCCCGGACGCCAACGACTTCCTCGACAAGATCATGGCCCACACCCGCAAGGTGGACGGGACGACGATGGTCCAGGTCGGCTTCATCCAGCCCGACGGCCGCGTGCTCGTGGCCGAAGCCGCCCGCGGCATGACGACCCGTTTCGACACCGAGAGCTACGGCCTCTTCGGCCGCCATCCGGCCTGCGCCGGCGTGCAGATCGAGCCCGTGCCGCCGACCCAGCCGCCGCAACGCAAGTTCGGCCCACGGAGCTAAGCCAAGTCCGCGAGGATCTCGCGGGCAAGCACTTCGGCGAAGTGGCCTTGGGAAAACGGCTTGGCTTTCTCCGAAAGCAGGAAGGCGCGGATACGCTCTTGGTAAGCGCGGTATTCGTCGTCACCGATTGAACGCAGTCGGGCGTCGAGCGCTTCGGGCGTCGCGTAGTCCCGTCCGTCGATGAAGCAATCCGACGGCACGAGCTCGGCGATCTCCTTCGGGCCCACGTACACCGGCACGCAGCCGGCCCGGAAGCAGTCGAAGAGCTTCTCGGTTACATAGCCTGCCAAGTCGCGGCAGTTCTCGTGGGCGAGGCAGAAGCGGGCGCGCGTGAGCAGCTCGATCTTGTCGTCGATCGGTCCTCGCCAGGTGGCGTACGGGGACTTCGCGGGGAGGAAGCGGGCGAGGATCTTGCGTAACTGGTTACGGACGCGGCCCCAGCGTCCCGGCAGCGCGGCCGGGCGATCCCAACCACGGCCATGGAGATGGAAGTCGGCCGGCGCGTTCCGCTCATACCAGTCGAGGATCCGGACGCGGGCCTGGTATTGGTCGCGCGGGTCGACGACCGTGAGCGCCTTATTCGAGGCCACGAGCACGCAGAAGAGCGGGCGCTTCTCCGGCCCGTTCCACGGACCTGACGCGAAGCGGTTGGGATAGAGCAGCCGGACCGCACGGGGATCGCCGAGCAGCTCATCATCCCAGGCGAACCACTTCGCATATCGGGCGAGCGCGACGCGGTCACGGTTGAGCGGACGGATGAGCGGGTTCTCGTAAAGGTAGACGTAAGCCCGGGCGGACGGATCCTGACGGCGGCAATTGATGTGGAGCTCGAAGGCCACTTCGCGGCCCGCGTTGACGTCAGGCGTATTAAGCTCGATGCCCGCGGCCAGGAAGCGCTCCCGGAGCTGGGCATAGGGCAGATAGAACTCCCCGTTATTCTCCCCGGCCCCGGGCGTGAACAGGGAGTTCCCGGCGTAGTCGCGGTAGATGACCGAAGCGTAGCGCATCTTCAGGCGACCCGGCGAAGCAGGACCGACACCTGTCCGCGGCGGGCGGCGATCTCGAAACCAGCTTTGGCCAATTCGGCGACCACCTCTTCATGGGGGACCTGCCGTTCACCATCCTTGACGTCGTGGCACTCGACGATGATCCCGGCGAAGTGCCGCAGGGCGGCGGCCTGGCGTCGGGCCAATTCCCACTCCATGCCTTCGATGTCCATCACCAGCCATGCCGTGTCCGGCAGGCCATGTCGGGTGATGACGGAGGCCAGCGAAGCGGCGGGGACGCGGAGGCGGGCTGGCCCGCCCGAGCGGGCGACCGAGCCGCCTTGGGTGAATTCCGGAGACCAGTCGAAGGCCACTTCGGAGACGCCTTCGTCCGCGATGGCGCAGTGAACGAGTTCCCACGGGGCCGAGGGATGATTATGGGCCACGACCTGACGGGCGACGTCGGCCAACGAGCCGACGGCCTCATACGAAACCAGCCGAGCAGGACGTCGGCCGAGGATGATCGAGGAGACAATGCCCAGGCTCGCGCCGAGCTCTAGCACCTGAGCTCCGTCAGGCAGATAGGCCCGGATGTAGCGGGCCTCCTTCGCCTCGTAGGAGCAGGCGTCGAGCTGTCCGAGGATGACCTTGGAAGGCACGAGGCCGAGCGGGACTTCTACCCCGAACAGACGAGGGTTGCCTTGGTAGCCACAGGCCCGGGCCAAGGCCAATGCGCGCCAGCGGATGGAGGACCAGATACGCATCAGGGGATGAAGATTGATAAAGGCCCGAGCAGGATTATCCATTCAATTCAATAGCATGCCCCCCATCTTCGTGATCAACCTCGACCGCGACGTCGAACGCATGACCTCGCTGGCCGGCAGCCTGAAGTCTTTGGGCCTCGAATACGTCCGCGTGCCAGCGGTCCTCGGGAAGGAAGTGCCCGGATGGGAAAACCTCGTCGACGCCAGCCTCTACGGAGACCGTAACCGGAACGTCATGCCTCGCCCAGGCGAAGTCGGCTGCTACCTCAGCCACCTCAAGGCCATGGAAGAATTCCTGCGGACGGACGCCCCTTGGTGCGTGATCCTCGAGGACGACGTCGAAGTCCTGCCGGCTTGCCTGCCAGTGCTCGCCGCCCTCGGTGCGAAGGACGACTGGGATCTCGCCAAGCTCTTCTGCTTCCACTCCGGGATGCCCGTGCGCAAGCGCGCGCTCACTCCGACGCACCAGCTCGTCGTGCACCTCACGCGGACGACGTCGTCGGCGGCCTACGCCGTCAATCGCCGCGCCGCCGAGACCATGCTAAAGTCGATGCGGCCGATCACCGAGCAGGTCGACCACGCCCTCGACCGCCCCTGGGAGACCGGCCTGCGCGTCCGCGGGGTACGACCGCTGCCCATCATCCTCGCGCCCGTTTCAGCCACCACGACCATCGGCTATACCGACCGTGGCGACCGTAGCCTGCCCTTCCGTCGGGCGTTACGACTGTTCCTCTCCCGCGCGGGTAAGGAAATCCGCCGTTTCGCGAACGGCCTGGCCGAAGGTTTCGTCCGCTGAAAAAGGCTCAGGCTGACGTGCGGCAGGCGGTGCCGATCGCGGCGAGCATGCCGTGGCAGCCGCGGGCGTAGTTCTCGGCATAGGCCCTCGCCGCCGCGCGGATGCCCTCGGCTTGCGCGGGGTCCGCATGGACGGAGCGCAGGCGAGCGGCGGTACCGCGGAGATCGGCCGGATCCAACGCGAGACGCGCGTCGGCCGGTAATTCAGAGCCGAAAGAACTGTCGTGCGTCGTGACCATCACCAGTCCGTTATGGGCGAGCGACTTCAGGACCGCGCCTTCGACGGTCGCCGACCAAATCGACGGGCAGAGCACCACGTCGGCCGTAGCCACCGCGTCGGCAAGGCCTTCGCTCCAGCTGAGCCGGCGGAACTGCAGGTTGCCGGGAAGACCCTCCGTCGTCCCGAAGTGCTGCCGGTATTCCTTCGGGTCGCTCGGCACCAGGAAATCCCAGTCCGGCATCTCCTTGGCCAAGGCGATGACATGGGCGACGCCCTTGGCCGGCTGGCAGCTGCCGTGAAAGACGGCGAGGGGGCGGGCCCGCGCGGGGCGCGGCGGCGGCACGGCGGGGACGGCGATGTCCGGGACGGAAAGCGGCACGACCTTCACGACCGCGCCCGGTCCGAAATGCGCGCGCAGGAGCCGCGCGTGGGATTCGCACTGGGCCATCAGCCGTAGACGGCCGGAAGCCACCCATTCACGGAGGGGTTGATGGAAGGACCCCGCGCCGAACCAATCCGCGCACCCGTGCGCCTCCGCCGCCGCGCCGTCATTGCCGACGCAGCGGAGGCAAGGGCCGAGCTCGGCCGGGAGACAGTTGTATGAACGCCGGCAGAAGACGTACGCGTCGAGCACATACATCCAGACGTAAGGGCGCGCCTCGACGACGCGTTGGAAAAGCGGGAAGCCGATCGTCTGCGGATGGAGCAGGACCATTTCCCTCCCGGAGCGGGCCGCGCGGAGCACGCGCCATGGGAAGAGAGCCCGGCTCAGTCCATAATAGGCGAGGCGGAAAGGATTGAACTTCTGGAGGCGGGCCCAGCCTCGCTTGCGTGGCGTCTTCTCCTTGACGATGAAATCGGCGGGCGCCCCGGCGGCGGCCTCGGCCATCAGCCCGATCATCAAGGCTCCCGTGCCGGTGGAGCCCGGACCGATGCCGCAGACGAAGACTGGAGGGAGACTCATGGCGAAGAAGTTCTGGGATTTGCGATGATCAGGCCGAAGGTGCGGCCGCATCCATCATGGTGGCGAGGGCCGCGTCGAGTCCAGTCGCCAAGGATTCCGCTTCCGGAGCACCGATCATCTCGGCCAGCCGGGTGAGGTCGGGCAGGCAGACCATCCCGTCACCTGGACGGTAAGGTCGGGCCCCGAAGCGCAGCTCCAGCCGGAGCCCTCGGCGGGACAGGGCCGCCTGCGCCGCTTCCATGAATTCCTTCAGCGTGATCGGCCGGCCTGAGCCGACGTTGCAGACCCGCCAACCGGGTTGATCCGGAAGCACGAGGCCGAGCCGGATGAAGTGCGCCGCCGCCGATGGCGCCGAAGTATAATCAAGCAGCTGACCGCCGGCGGTCACCTCGGCGACGACGCCCTGCCGGGCACACTGCAGGAGATAAGGCAGGAGGCGGGGGAGTCGTTCACCTCCGCCGTACACATTGAACATGCGCAGCCAAAGCAACGGCAGCCGGTCGGCGAATCCTCGGGCCAGCTCCGCGCCGGCGACCTTGGAAAGAGCGTAGGCATTGCGCGGATCGAGGCGGGACGACTCGGCAAGCGGAGCGTCACTGAGCGCATACTCGGAGCAGCTGCCGAGGAGCAGGCACTTCGGCGGACGCGTCAGGCTGGCCGCCGCGGTCAGCAAGTTGCCCAGGCCGCCGACGTTGATGGCCGACAGCTCCGCCTCCGACATGGCCTGACTGACGCCGGCCGCGGCGAAGTGAAAGACCATCTCCGGCTGAAACGTCCGCAGCTCCGCCGCGACCTTGGCGTGGTCGCGGAGGTCGAAGCCTTCGGCCCGGCTCGGAGCGCTGACCTGCGCGCCGGCTTCACGGGCGCGGGCGACGAAGGCGCCGCCCAACGTGCCGGTGCCGCCGGTCACCAAGACCTTGCGTCCGGCGATGGCCCTCAGCGGGTCCATGCGAGGCCGGCGGCGCGGGCGGCCGTGACATAAGCGGCGAGGTCGCGGTCGCAGAGCTCGGCCGGGGCCGCGCCCGCGTGTCGGTCGCGATACCAGGCGGCGGTCGTCCGGACGGTCTGCGCGAAAGCCCAGACCGGTTTCCATCCGAGGACCTGGCCGGCCTTGGTCACGTCGAGGTGGAGCAAGCCCGCCTCATGCGGAGCGGCGGGATCGGTGCGGTCTTCCTGCGCGCCCGGCCACTCGCCGAGGAAAGCGTCGACCAAGGCGCCGACCGGCTGGGCCGATTCGCCGAGCGGTCCGAAATTGAAACCTTCGCGCAAGCGGTCCGGCGCGGCGGCGAGCCCGGGATGTCGCAGGCAAGCGCCCAGCCAGAGATAACCAGCCAGCGGCTCGAGCACGTGCTGCCAGGGGCGGGTGGCGCGGCGGTTACGGATGACGGCCGGCCGGCCGGCCTCCAGGGCACGCACGCAGTCCGGGATGATCCGGTCTGCCGAGAAATCTCCGCCGCCGATGACGTTGCCGGCGCGGCCGGAGGCGAGCGCACCTTCGCCGGAGGCGGGCTGGAACGAGCGACGCCAGGAGGAGACGAGCAGTTCCGTCATCCCCTTCGAGGCGCTGTACGGATCGTATCCGCCCATCGGCTCGTCTTCGCGATAACCCGCGGAGCGTTCGCGGTTCTCGTAGCACTTGTCGGAGGTGACCACGACGACCGCCGCGCCCGGGGCTTCGGCGCGGACCGCGTCGAGCAGGTGCGCAGTGCCCATGACGTTCGTCTCGATGGTCTCGACCGGGATCTGGTAGGAAAGCCTCACCAACGGCTGCGCGGCCAGGTGCAGGACGAAGTCCGGCTGGAAAGCACGTACGGCGGAACGGAGCGCCTCGCGGTCGCGGACGTCGGCGAACTCGGAGCGGCAACGTCGGCCGATCTCCAGCCAGTCATGGAGCGGCTGGTCGGACTGCGGAGCCAGCGCGAAGCCACGGACCTCGGCGCCAAGGGCGAGCAGCCAATGGGCGAGCCAGGCTCCCTTGAAACCGGTCTGACCCGTCAGGAGGACGCGCTTCCCTTTGTAAGCTCCGCCGAACATCACCACTTCTTCCAAGGCGCGCGGCCGGAAGCCCAGAGTTCTTCCAGGAGGTTCTTCTCGCGGAGGGTATCCATCGGCTGCCAGAAGCCGCGATGGAGGTAGGCCGAGAGCTGCCCGCGGGCCGCGAGGGCCTCCAGCGGGCCGCGTTCCCAGACGCAGTCGTCGCCCGTGATGAGGTCGAGCACCGAGGGTTCGAGCACGAAGAAGCCGCCGTTGATGAAAGCCCCGTCGCCGGCGGGCTTCTCCTTGAAGGAGCGGACCGCGCCTTGCTCGATCTCCAGCGCGCCGTAGCGGCCGGGCGGCTGCACGGCGGTGACCGTGGCCTGTCGGGCCTGCTGACGGTGGAACGCGAGGGTCGCCGCGATGTCGACGTCACCGACGCCGTCGCCGTAGGTCAGGAAGAAGGTGCCTTTGAGATGCTCGCGGACCCGGCCGAGGCGGCCGCCCGTCTGGGTCTTCTCGCCCGTGTCGACGAGGGTGACCTTCCAGGGCTCGGCGTTCCGCTGATGGACCTCCATCGTGTTCTTCGCCATGTCGAACGTGACGTCCGACATGTGCAGGAAGTAATTGGCGAAGTATTCCTTGATGACGTAGCCCTTGAAGCCGCAGCAGATGACGAAATCCGTCACGCCGTGGGACGCATAGATCTTCATCACATGCCAGAGCAGCGGCTTGCCGCCGACTTCGACCATCGGCTTCGGACGCAGCACGGTCTCTTCGCTGAGCCGGGTACCCAGGCCGCCTGCCAGGATGACGGCCTTCGGCATGACGGAAGGAGTGGGCATACGAGGATTTAAACTCTTGGCCCGTGGGGACTTCAAGCGCAGATGCGCAGACGGCCTCTGGCGTATGCGCCGAAAAGAAGTTGCCCCATAAGTTATCTGCCGCATCTTGCCCCGGTCTTGAGTTTGCCGACCATCAGCGTGGTTCTCCCGACCTTCAACTGCCTCCCTCTGATGGCAAGGCACCTTGATGCCATGGAGCAGTGGATCGACTTGGCGCATGAAGTCGTCGTCGTAGACAGCCGCTCGACGGATGGGACGCTTGCGCTCATCCGCCGCCGCCTCCGCCACCCGAACATTCGTATCATCGAGCGCGACCGTGGGCTCTACGCGTCCTGGAACGAAGGCATCGCCGCCACGACCGGCGACTGGGTCTACGTCAGCACCGCCGGCGACACCATCGAGCGGGCGCAGCTGGTCCGCCTGCGCGACTGCGGCGAAGCTTCGCAGGCTGATGTCGTCGTCAGCCCTTGCGGATTCGTCGATGAAGCCGGGCAGATCCTGCCGGCCAAGGCGCGCCGGAATCCGCGCATCCATGAGGAAATGGGCGGTCGTGGTCCCGTCCTCTTGCCCCCTCCGGTCGTGAGGCATCTCGCTTTCCGTTCCGCTGGCACCCACGCCCTGCTCGGCAGTTGCGCCAGCGACCTTTTCCGCGGGGATTTCCTGCGGGCCAGGCCCTTCCCGCGCGACTACGGCACGCACGGCGACACCGCCTGGACGCTGCGTCACGCCCATGAGATGCGTCTGTGCGTCGTGCCCGAAGTCGGCTCGACGTTCTGCATCCACGCGAAAGAAACCGTGGAGCCGAAAAGCGTGCTAATGCGCACGCTGGACCGGATGTTCGAAACCGAGATCAGGCCCGGCGGTTCCGGGGCGGGCGACGAGCTCGCGCTGAAGGTGCGCCGGCTGATGCGTCAGCGCCGGGAGGCATGGCGCGAGCACCGGTCTATGCTCGGCTGGATGAGCGCCAACCTGCGATACCTGCCCTTACGGGTGATCTACGGCGTCCGAGAAAAGCAATCATGGTCACGATTGCGCCTCCTGGCCGACGTGCTCCCGCGCGCCTAGCTCAGGCCTCGCTTGGAAACACGCGCCTCCGCAGCAAACGGACGTACTTGATGAGCATGCGGTAGAATTTGCCGCAGCCACCATGGGCGACGGCCTGAAAATAGCGGTCATAGCCGGCATGCGGGGCAAGCGGCGGCAATTCGGCCCAAGTCTCGGTGACATCGAATGCCGCATGCGGCACCCACCACGGGCGACGACTTTCGCTGAAATGCGTGCCTGATCCGTCGAAGCCGATGTTCAGCACGAGGTTGTCGTCCGGGATGACAGTCAGCATGTCCTTGCGCAGAAGGTGCAGCATGAACTGATAATCCCAGGCGTGGACGTCATTGCCGCGCAGCCCGTCGACCGCCGCAGTCAGATTACGGACGGTCTTGCGATGGAAGTGCTTCGTCCAAGCCTCGTCCGCTGAGACCTGGGCTGGACGGATATCATAGCCATCCCAGGCGCGGCGCCAGGTCGCCCAGCCCCAGCAGGAGGGAATCCGGCTGAAGCCATAGGACGCGCCCAGCGAGACCGGCGGGGCCATTTTAGAGCCGCCAATCAATCCGACCCTGGGCTCCAAGCGATAGCGATCCAGCATCACGGCTGCGAAACGGAAGAAGGCCGGCTGCGGCACGCAGTCATCCTCAAGGATGATGCCTTCGCCGGCAGCGGAAAGGAACCAGTCGATCGCGCCAGCAGGACCATGGCCGCAGCCGACGTTCTGATCGAGGAAGCGGGTGCTCACCTCGCAAGGCCAATCGACCTCTTGGACCAGCGCCCGGACTTGTTGGACCTTTTCCACCTCACCAGTCTTACCCGGCCGAGGCCCGTCGCAGGCGAGATAGAGCCGCGCCGGACGTGCTTCGCGGATGGCCGCGAAGACCTGTCGCGTCTGCGCCGGACGATTGAAGGCGATGAGCAGCACGGCGGGCGTGACGAGACTCATGCGGAGGCTCCCCCTTTCGCCCGCAGGATGTCGCGCCGGACGTACCAGTCATCGTATTGCGAGATCTCTTCGTGGACGCGCTCGTAGCCATTGGCGCTCAGGAGCTGGTGCAGAGGGCCCCGGGCTTCGGTATAGGCATGCTCGCAACAGATGACCTTGAAGGACCAGCGTTTGAAATCGAGCGCGCTCAGGATGGCGAGTTCGCTTCCCTCCGTGTCGATGGACAAGAAATCCGGCTCGGGCGGCGCGCCGTGCTCCGCGAGCAGGTCGGCGAGGCTGACCGTGGCGACGTCGTAGGTGACGCCGTCCTTCCTCGCCTCCGCGTGCATGTCTCCGTCCGAGTAGGCGGCGATGGTCGAAAGGACGCGGTTGCTGGCTTCGCGGAAAGCGAGCGTCTCGCCGGTCCGGCTCCAGACGCAGCGATGGTCGATCGTACAGGCGCGTTGGGACCGCAGTTTCTGCGCGTAGGAACGGGCCGGCTCCGAAAGGATGCCGCTCCAACCGAAATGCTTCTCGAGCAGCCAGGTGTTGCTCAGGCCCCGGCCGTCGGCGGCGCCGAATTCGACGAAGAAACCGCCGCGCTTGAAATCCAGGACGCTGAGGGCGAAGAGGTCCTGGCAGATCTGCGATTGGGACTTGCGGAGGACGGAGGCGAGCCGGGCGCGCTGCGACTCAGGCATGCGCGCCAGGAAGGCCCGGTCCGTGTCGTTGGGCCGATCGAACCGAAACCGCTTCCGGACTGAGTTGCGGAGCTTGGACAGGAACCTGGCGAATCTGCTTTCGGTCATGATGTGTTCAGTCTTGCTCGATGAAGCGCCGATGGACCTCGGGCGCCGGGGCGTGACGTAACAGCACAGGGGCGTCCCACGGGTCGAACGCCACCAGGGCCTCCTGCTGGGCGCAAGGCCGGGCGAAACCGGTCGCATGCTCGTTGAGCATGGCCGCCATGAACGAGAACGAGCTGTTGGCGGCCAGGACGTAATCCGCCTGCGTGAGGACGTAGAAGTCGAGATACGCGGCGACTTCGCCCTTCCCTCCGAGATGGGTGGCATCCGCGGTCTGATATCCGGCGAACCGCCTGAGGTATGGAGCCGGCGTTTCCGAGCATACGTAGATCAGCCACTCCGCAGGGTCGAAACCGCTATGGCGAAGCCAAGCCTCATACCAAGCGCAAGGCGCGCGGAAAAAATGCGCGTACCCGTAATCCCCGCGGCGCAGGTGCACCGCGAGGATGCGCGGGCGGCGGGCGCGGAGCTTGGCCAGCCGCTGGCCGGCGGCCTGCGCGAACTCGGGCACGAATCGGAATAGGTCGCGGATGAACGCGCGGTCCGGGGCGAGGTCCGCCGTATGGCCCATGAAGTAACCCCAGTAGTCTTGCGAGGAGAAGCGCGGAGAGGGCTCGCGGAAATGGCGTGTCCACTCGCACCCCTTGAACGCCTCGTCGGCGCTCAGCTGATCGACCGGCTCCCTCCATACCGGCATAGAGAGCACCGGGGCGGGCTCGTCGCAACCGAAGAGCTCACGTCCGACCCAGGAGGGGGTCTGGACGAGCGCGCCCTGCCGACGGGCGACCAACCGCAAGAACATATACTGGAAGAGCTGGTTGGCGAAGCGGCCATTCTGACCGAAGGTGCTCATCGTGACGACGGG
>CALPIW020000024.1 GCA_943323725.2 Polynucleobacter meluiroseus
CTGCGTTCCACCATCCCGCCGATCGTCCGCGTCATCGAAGTGACGTTGGTCGGCGCCGGGCTCTTCTGGGGTGGTCTCCGTCTCTCCGCCAAGCGTGCGGATCTCGGTCAGGTCGTCGCGGCCGCGGGTCTGTCCGTGTGGCAGTTCGCCGCTTGGGCTACCTATGGCCTCGATAAGATGCGCGTCTGCGACAGCCCGGCTTCGGCCGCCGTCGTCCAGTTCCTCGTAGCCTTGGGCGTCGCCTTCGTTGCCTTGGCCCGCCGGAGCAAACTCTTTGCGCAGCTCGCCGTGATCTTCGCCGCCGTCGCGGTGTATTTCTCCGTCGGTACGGATGCGGCGTCCGCTCAGACCGCGACGGGAGCGTCCTTGGTCGCCCTTCTGGGCGTCATCTTGATGGTGCGTGGTCCGTGGGGTTCTGCGGGCGTCCTGGGCCTCGTCGGCTCGCAGGTCTGTCTCCTGCTGCTCTATGATGCGATGCCCTCGAAGGACGCGGATTACCTGCCGTTGCAGCTCGCCGCCCTTGCGTCGTTCATCGTCCTCTGGCTCGGCGAACGTCTGGTGAAGGACGACGAAGTCCTGTCGGGACGTGATGCGCGCGCGGCTTTCCAGCTCAGCGCTTTCTTCGCGCCGGCTTTGCTGGCCCTCTTCCTCGCGACCGGTGGCGACCAGGCCCGTGCCACCGTTTCCTTGCTGATCGCCGCCGTCGCTGCGCTCGCCGGTTTGGCGGAGCGCGGACGTAATCGCATGGTCTACGAAGTCCTGCTGCTGGCCGCCGTGGGCTTCGTCGCTGCCGGCCTGGCCTGGTTGGTGGATCCGCACCTGGTCTGGCTTATCTGGACGCTCGCCGCGGCGGGCACGTTGCTGGTCGGTACGCGCACCGGCTCGGAACTCGTCCGCTGGTCGGCCGAAATCTTGGGTGGCGTGGCCGCGTTCGCTTTCGTCGATCACCCTCCGACGCAGCCCTGGATATCCCTGGTCGGCATCGGTACCTTCGCCGTGTTGTTGGCTTTCCGTGAGGACTGGGAGCGTGCCGCCGGCTGGCAGCAGCTACGGCGCCTCGTCGGTATCGTAAGCCTGGGGCTCGTCGTACTCTCCGTGCAGGAATCCTTCCCCAAGGCCGACACCGGTTGGCCGTGGTTGGTGGTGCTGCTGGTCGCCGCCTTACGTTTCCGTCCCGCGCTGCTGTGGGCGGCTCTGCCGGGTTATCTCTTCACCAGCGTCTTGGTGGTGTTCTGGCGTCCCCTCGTCGGTTCCGCGGAATCGTCGGCTTGGTGGGCCGTCTGGGCCGCGTTGCTGGTGGTGTTGAACATCGGCGCCCTGTGGCGTCTCCTCGGACGCCCGGAAGCCTTCGCCAAGTTCCTCCGTCATACGTTGGCCTTGGTCACCGCGGTGATCGTCTACGCCTTCGCCGCCGCTATGGCCAAGAGCCTGCTGCCGGTCGCGAAGGATACTTGGTCGCCTGCCGCCTTGCAGCTCGCCTTCACTTGGTCAGGTGGGGCGGCCTTGCTCGTGGGCGTGACCGCGCTCTGGCGTCGCCTCGGCGCCGTGCCGGCCGAGCTCTCCCTGGCGGCGATGGGCGCTCTGGTCGGATTCTTTATCCAAGGAGTCGTCAACGCCGGTTCTGGACTGACGGCGCTCGGTCTGGCGCACAGCCCGTTCGTACTCCTCGGTCTGGCTAGCCTGCTGTCCGTCCTCGCCGTCTACACCCGCGGACAAGGTGCCTGGGGTACGGTGCAGAGGTCGGTGCTCGGCCTCGTGACGCTCTACTTCATGACCTTCATCATGCTCGCGCGCCTGCCGGGCGCGGGGGTCTCGCTCTTCTGGGCCTTGGCCGCCGTGCTCACGTTCGTCCTCGGCCACGTGCTCTCCACGCGTTCCTTCCGTATGCTCGGTCTGGTCGGACTCGTCATCGCCGCCGCCCGCGTGCTGACGCACGACATCACCGACCTCCTCGGCCGGATCGTCGCCTGCGGCGCCTTGGCCATCGCCTTCTTCGGTGTCGCCTGGCTCTACGGCCGGATCATTTCCGAAAAGAAAGCCGACTGAGTCCGCCATGACCACGTATCGCTACGACGGACACGTCCACCTCGTCGGCAACGGTCTCTCCGGCAGCGGTTGCTGGCTGCGTCTGGACGGACTGTGGCACCGCGCTCTCGGCGAGGTGATGCGACGGACCATCGGGTTGGAGGCGAAGGCCACCGCGCGGGATTTTGACGAAAGCTTCGTCGGTCACCTCGCGGGATTGGTCGCCGCCTCCTCGCTGGACAAGGCCTTGCTGCTCGCGCAGGACGAGGTCTATGACGAGACGGGTCAGAAGCTTGAATTCGGCTCTTTCTACGTCCCGAACGCATATCTCTTCAAGGTCTGCGACCGGCACCCCGAGTTCGTTCCGGCCGTGTCGATCCATCCCGGCCGGAAAGATGCCCTCGACGAACTGGAGCGCTGCCTCGCGGGCGGCGCTCGGGCCCTCAAGCTGCTGCCCAATTGCCAGAACGTGAACTGCGCCCTGCCGCAGTATGATGAGTTCTGGCGCCGCATGGCGGCCTCCGGCCTGCCGTTCCTCTGCCATACCGGCGGCGAGATGACCGTGCCGGTGATCAACCGCGCCTACCAGGACCCGCGTATCCTGCGTCGTCCCCTGGAACTGGGCGTCAAGGTCATCGCCGCCCATTCGTCAGGCAACAGCCACTTCTTCGACCCCAACTACTTCGGCGAGCTCGTGCGGATGATGGACGAGTTTCCTGGCCTGTACGCCGACACCAGCGCGCTGAACAGTCCGATCCGCAGCGGTGTGCTCAAACAGGTCAAAGAGTCAGGTCGTCTCGGTCGCTTCCTGCACGGCAGCGATTTTCCCGTGCCCGTCGGGGCTTTGTGGGTGCGCCTCCGCGGCCTCATCAGCACCGCTCAATGGCGCGAGGCCGGTCGGATCGCCAATCTCATCGAACGCGACGCCTACCTCAAGCGGGCGATCGGTTTCGACGATACGCACTTCACGCGACTCGGTGAGGTGCTGCGGCCGGTCTGACCGCTCAGAGGGCCCGGAGCAGGGCCGGGATATCGACGGATTCTGAGATCATCTTCCGGATGATCGGGATCTTGTCGGCATCCTGGCGCATCGTCTTCACCGTCATGTTATTGATGCGCGCCGTCACCGCGAAGGATTCGGCCTCGACCGCGGCCATCGCGATGCCCGCCTCCTTGAGGCGGCGGATGATGCCCTCGTCGGGCAGCAGCCCGTTGGAGAAGAAAACCCCGGAAAGCGGCTGGGTGCCGGCGCCGGCGATGAAAGCCTCCAGCAGGTCTTCGCGGTCGCCGGGTACGATCACCAAGGTGCCCGGAACGCGCAGGTATTCGGCGGAGCGGCGGGCGGACATCGCGCCGATGACCACGCGACGGACGCGGCGCAGGCCGGCGGGTTGGTGGATCCAGCGGGCCTTGGTCTCGTCGGCCACCTGGTCGAGGTTGGGGTAGACCAGCGTCTCTTGCAGCGGCACGACGCCGAGGAGCGGTACGCCCATGCGGCGGAGGCCGCGGCCGGCGAAGTCGCGGATGAAGTCGACCTTGTCCGGCATCACCTTGTTGAGGATGGCGCCCACGACCTCGACGCCGGCCTTGTCGAAGAGCGCCTTGTTGAGGGCGATCTCGTCGATCGGTTTGCCGATGCCGCCCGCGGCGACGATGATGGCCTTGGAGCCGAGCACGCGGGCGTTGTCGGCGTTGGAGGCGCCGAAGACCGAGCCCACGCCGGCGTGGCCGGAGCCCTCGACGACGACGATGTCCTTGCCGTAGGCGGTGCGGTCGAAGGCGCGACAGATGCGGTCCTTGAGCTGCGGGCCGATCTCCTCCGGGTTCTCGAGGTATTGCTTCGTGAAGTCCGGGCCGATGGCCACGGGCGACATCGCCGCGATCGGCACGTTGAGGTCGAAGAGCCCGTCGATGAGCAGCGTGTCTTCGTCGACCTGGTCTTCCCCTGACATTACCACGCGTTGGGCGATCGGCTTGATGTAGCCCACGTGCAGGCCCATCGCCTGCAGGGCGGCCGTGAGACCGAGGCAGGTCGTCGTCTTGCCGTCGTTCATGCGCGTCGCCGCGACGAAGATCCGTCGCGTGTCCAGGTTCATCGGGCGCAGGAGCAGCCCGGGGACGTTTTCGGCGAAGCGCTTGCGGATGGGCATGATCAGGCGGCGGGACCGTCCTTCAGCTTCGGGAAGAGGTAGGATTTGTCGACCGCCTGGGCGGCGACGATGACCGCGGTGCCGAAGATGTCGTGGGCGCTGGCGCCGCGGGAGATCTCGGCGGCCGGACGGTCGAGGCCGGTGAGGATCTGGCCGTAGGCCGGGATATCGGCGATATGCTGGGCCATCTTCGAGGCGATGTTGCCCGAGTTGAGGTCGGGGAAGATCAGGACCCCCGCGCGGCCGGCGACGGCGCCGGAGACTTCCTTGGACTGGGCGGCGAAGGGATTGATGGCGGCGTCAGCCTGCATCTCGCCGTCGATATCGCAGGTGATGCCCAGTTCACGGGCCTTGCGACGCGCGAGGTCGGTGGCGACCTGCACCTTCTTCACCGAAGCCAGGCGCGGGTTGGACGAATGGGTCGAGTAGGCGAGCATCGCGACCTTCGGCGTCGTGTTGGTCAGGTGGCCGGCGAGGCCGGCAGTGGTCACCGCGATGTCGGCGAGCTGCTCGGCGGTCGGATCCGGGATGACGCCGCAGTCGGCGAGGAAGAGGACGCCTTCGATGCCGAACTTACCCTCTTCCGACTCGAGGATCTGCATCGAGGAGACCGTCTCGACGCCGGCCTGGCGGGGCATCACCTGCAGGATGGCGCGGAGGCCGGAGGAGGCGTGGGTCGTGGCGCCCGAGATGAGGGCGTCGGCGCCGCCGGTGGCGACCATCAGGCAGGCGAAGTAGTTCGGGTTGAGGGCCAGCTCGGCCGGGTCGCCCTGGAGGTTCGTGTTGCCGTAGCGCTGGATCGACTCGAGCTTCTCGGCGAAGCCTTTGAGTTCGTCGCTGCGTTCGGGTTCGACGACGCGGATGCCTTCGAGGCTGATGTTGAGGCGGGCGGCGTTGACCTTGATGCGTTGGCGGTCGCCGACGAGGATCGGCACGCCGAGCTTCTTCACGACGAACTGGCGGGCGGCCTGGATCACACGGGCATCGGAGCCTTCGGGGAAGACGATGCGCTTGGGGTGGTTCTGGAGGCGGGCGGAAAGGCGGGAAATGAGGGACATGGTCGAAAGGCGGCGGCGAGGGCCGACGGAGGCGTATTAAGTTTAAATAAGCCCGCAGGGCGAGGCAGAAGGCGTCGCCCGGCGAACCGTTGTCATGACGTCACTTAGCCGACGCGGGCAGGGCAGGCTTGAAGGCCGGGAAGCCCTTCAGGGCGGATTTCGCCGTCCCGTCGACGTGGTAGCCCATCTTCTCGAAATACTCGCTCACGTCGGCTTTGGCGGCCTTCCCATAGCGCAGGGCGAAGAGGCTCTGCAGCTGTTCCTTGCTGGTGCCCTTGGGGGCGGCGTCGGTCGCGTAGGAACGGAGGGTCTCGCGGAGGGGTTCCCAGCCGTGGGCGCGGATCAGCACGACGAAGGTCGCGAGCTGTTCGAACGGACCTTTGTTCGGCTCGGCGGCGAAACGCTTCGCGAGAAGTTCGTCCAGTTTCTCCATCGCCGGATGGCCGCGTCCCTGTGGCTTGCCGACGAGTTTCTCCATGACATAAAGCGAGAACAGGTTGCACGTGACTTCGGTCTGTCCGGCGAAGGTCCAGGCGGAGCACTGATGGTTGTGGCCGAGTTCGTGGAAGAAGCCCCAGTTGCCTTCCTTCATGAGTTTGGGGAGGTCGACGCTGTCTTTCTGCGACGGCTCGATCCAGCACATGAACGGATAGCCCGAGTGCATGAAGCCGGCGGAGATCTGCCGGTCCGGGACCACGCGCTCCGGCGCGAGCCGGCGCAGGGCGATGAGGTCGTCTTCGAGGGCCATCGACTTGTCCCACCATTCCAGCAGGGCCTGCGGGTCGGTGAGTTCCTTCACGGCGGAAGCCTGGACGTGCAGGATGACCTGCTTGCCGGAGAGGGTGACCCAGGGGGCCGGCAGCTGCTTGGCTTTCGCCCAGGATTCCGGGGTGTCCTTGCCGAGCACGTAGGTCGGCATCGCGACGGCGTTGCTGAACTGCAGCGGCGTGGACGGCGAAGCTTTCATCGGCTTACGCCAGTCCTTATGGGAGCTTTGGATGAAGAGCTGTCCGCCGAAAGCGTTGGCGATCTTGTTCTCGCCGACCTTGAGTTCGAAGGTCCGCGCGATGACCGGGAAGCGATTCCATTTCGGCAGCTTCAGCAGGCTGTCGCGGTGGCAGCCGACGATCACCTTCACCGTGCGATGCTCGGGAAGCGAGGCGACCTTCACGACGACGACTTCGCCGGGTGCGGCGTAGAGGCCGGTTTCCTGCCAGACGTCGGGGCTCGTGTAGAGATTCGGCGCGCCGCCGTTGGTGGTGTCCCAGCGGTGGACGAGATTGGCGTCGTAGGCGACCGTCCGGGCGACGCGCTCCTTGCTTTCGACCGCGCCAGGGAAATCGCGGGAGGCGGCGTGGGCTTCGAAGGTGCCCGGCTCCTTCGCCATGAAAGTCTTGATGGCCGCGTGCAGTTCGGCGCGGTCCGCTTCAGCGGGCTGGGTGAATGGAGCCTTCTTCGTCGGCGTGATCTCTTCGACCGAAGGAGCGGCGAACGCGACGGTAGCCGCAAGCAGGGAGGCGCAAAGCAGACGCATGGGGAGGGGTGGCCTCACCTTGGCTTTCGCTTTCTCTGCCGCCAACGCCAAACCCTCCCGAAAGGACGGTTTTTAACGGAAGATAACGGTCTTATTGCCGGCCAGCAGGACGCGGTCTTCGACGACCGCGCGCAGGCCGCGGGCGAGCACGACCTTCTCGATGTCCTTGCCCAGATGGGCCATGTCGTCGGGCGAGTCCGAGTGGTCGATGCGGATCACGTCCTGTTCCACGATGGGACCTTCGTCGAGGTCCGGCGTGACGAAGTGGCAGGTCGCGCCGATCAGCTTCACGCCGCGGCGATGCGCTTGGTGGTAGGGCTTAGCGCCGGCGAAGGAGGGCAGGAACGAATGATGGATGTTGATGATCTTGCCCGCGAAATCGCGGCACATCGCTTCGTCGAGCACCTGCATGTAGCGGGCGAGTACGATGAGGTCGGCCTGGGCGTCGCGGAAGAGCTGCTCCATCTGGCGGTAGGCGGCGTGCTTGTTCTCCGGCGTCACGGGGACGTAGTGGAAGGGGATGCCGTGGGCTTCGACGACCTTACGGTGGTTCTCGTGATTGGAGATCACGCAGGGGACGACGAACGGGAAGTCTTGGGCGACGTGGCGCGCGAGCAGGTCGTACAGGCAATGTTCCTGCTTGGAGCAGAGGAGCACCACGCGGCGGGGCTGGGCGGAGTCGGAGACTTTCCAGTCCATGCCGAACTTCGCGGCCAGCGGGGCGAAGCGGGCGGCGAATTCCGCGGCCGGGAAGTCGAGCGACTCCGCCCGGATCTCCACGCGCATGAAGAAGCGTCCGAGTTCGGTCTCGGTGTGCTGGCTGGCTTCGGTGATCCAGCCCTGATGTCCGGCCACGAAGGCGGAGACCCCGGCCACGATGCCGCTGGTGTCAGGGCAGGAGAAGCTGAGGGTCAGGGTACGGGCCATGCCGGAGGATGGAAGGGGAGGGGCGCAGGGGTCAAGACACGGCGGCGCCGGCCCGGGCGCGGCGGCGGATTTATCGGGAAATATGCCCGTGGACGGCTCGCCTGCGGGATTGACCAGCCCCCGTCCCGTCCTACGTTGACCCTTCACCTTTTACTCAGATGGCCAAGACCCTGTTCCAGAAAGTTTGGGAAGCGCATACGGTGCGCAAGCTGCCTAACGGGCAGACCCAATTGTTCATCGGCACGCACCTCATCCACGAGGTGACGAGCCCCCAGGCCTTCGGCATGCTCCGGGACCTCGGCCTCAAGGTGAAGTATCCGCAGCGGACCTTCGCCACGGTCGACCACATCGTCCCGACCAACGAGCTCAAGGAGCCTTACTCCGACCCGATCGCCCAGGAGATGATCGAGGCCCTCCGTAAGAACACCAAGGACTACGGCATCCGCTTCTTCGACACCACGACCGGCACCCAGGGCATCGTCCACATGGTCGGACCGGAGCAGGGCATCACCCAGCCCGGCACCACGATCGCCTGCGGCGACTCCCACACCGCCACCCACGGCGCGTTCGGCGCGATCGCCTTCGGCATCGGCACCACGCAGGTCCGCGACGTCCTCGCGACCCAGACCCTCGCCCTCAGCCCCCTCAAGGTCCGTCGCATCGAAGTGAACGGCAAGCTCGCCCCGGGCGTCTACGCCAAGGACGTCATCCTGCACATCATCCGCGTCCTCGGCGTCAACGGCGGCATCGGCTACGCTTATGAATACGCCGGCACGACCTTCGACGGCTTCTCCCTCGAGGAACGCATGACGGTCTGCAACATGTCCATCGAAGGCGGCGCCCGCTGCGGTTACGTCAATCCGGACCAGAAGACTTTCGACTACATCAAGGGCAAGCCCTACGCCCCGAAGGCCGCCGATTGGGATGCCGCCGTGGCTCGCTGGGCTTCCTTCGCTTCCGACGCCGGTTGCCAGTACGACGACATCAAGGTCTTCAAGGCCGAGGACATTCGCCCGACCGTCACTTGGGGCATCACCCCGGGTCAGGCCGTGTTCATCGACGAGAAGATGCCGGCGCTCGAGACCCTCAACGCCGCCGACCGCCAGACCGCCGAAGACGCCTACGCCCACATGAAGCTGGCGCCGAACACCCCGATCAAGGGCACCAAGGTCGATGTCTGCTTCCTCGGCTCCTGCACCAACGGCCGCATCTCCGACCTTCGCGAAGTCGCCAAGTACCTGAAGGGCCGCAAGGTCAGCCCGAGCGTCAAGGCGATCGTCGTCCCGGGCTCGCAGCTCACCGCCATCCAGGCCGTCCATGAAGGCCTCGACAAGATCTACATCGAAGCCGGCTTCGAATGGCGCGGCGCGGGCTGCTCCATGTGTCTCGCGATGAATCCCGACAAGCTTGTCGGGGACCAGCTCTGCGCCAGCTCCTCGAATCGTAACTTCAAGGGCCGTCAGGGTTCCCAGACCGGTCGTACCGTGCTCATGAGCCCGCTCATGGTCGCCGCCGCCGCCATCACCGGCCAGGTCACCGACGCCCGCGAAGTCTTCAAGGTCTGATGTCCGTCTCCGCGCCAGTCGACCGCGTGCTCGAACGTATCGCCCAAGGCGACGACGTCGCCGCGGCCTGCTCGGCCGAAGGCCTCGCCTGTCAGCGTGACGTGAGCGTCGACGCCCATTACGACGGCAAGCCCGTCTGCACCGTGACCCTGCCGTGGGTCGTGGAAGGCCACGCTCTCCTGCTGGCCGACGAGACCGTCGCCGCCTCCGTCGCGGCAGAACGTCTCGCCTCCCTGGCTTCCGCCCTCGCGATGCCCGTCTGTGTCATCCGTCGACCCGTCGCCGCCTAACCTCTTCCGATCCGCCATGTCCCTCGCCAAAATCACCCAGGTCAAAGCCCTCGCCCTCGCCGTTCCCGGCGACGACATCGACACCGACCGCATCATCCCTGCGCGCTTCCTCCGCTGCGTGACCTTCGACGGTCTCGGCGAGCACGCCTTCCGCGACGAGCGCACCGGTCCCGACGGCAAGGAGCGCCCGCACCCGATGAACTCGGCCCAGGCCGCCCGCATCGCCGCCGCCAAGCAGGGCGTCATGGTCGTCGGCTTCAACTTCGGTTGCGGCAGCTCCCGTGAGCACGCCCCGCAGTCCCTCTGGCGTTACGGCTTCACCGCCTTCGTCGGTGGCAGCTTCGCCGAGATCTTCTTCGGCAACTCCACGACCCTCGGCGTGCCTTGCCTGACCCTCTCCAAGGAAGACCTCGCCGAGTGCGACGCCTTCGTCCGCGCCAATCCGGACGTCGAAGTCACCGTCGACGTCGAAAAGTTGACCGTCTCCGCCGGAGCCAAGACCTGGAAGGCCGGTATCGCTGCTTCCGCCCGCGACGGCCTCGTCAACGGCAAGTGGGATCCCATCGCCGATCTGCTCGAAGGCACGGACGCCGTGGCCAAGACCGCTGGCGGTCTCGCTTACGTCGCCGGCAAGTAAGTCGACGACTCAGCCAAAGCAAAAGGCCGCCTGTTGGGCGGCCTTTTGCTTGGGCGGGTCAGCGCGGCTTACTTGAAGCGGACGCCGTTGGCGTCCTGCGTGACCGTGCAGGCTTCGATGATGTTCCAGATCCATAGGGCAGCGTAAAGAACCAGTCCGATTCCACACGTCATGATGGCGATGATCGGTATGCCGACGATGCAAGCGACGAGCTGAATGACGGCCCTATTCGTATATCCCGCGTAGAAATTGTGGATACCAAGTTCTCCGAGGAAGATCGCCAGTAGAACGTAGGCGACACGATCCTTCGCCGCCGGGTGATGCTGGCTCGGGGTGCTGTGATACTGGGGGGCGGCCGGAGCCGAATAGGGCGTGGGCGGCGGCACCGGCAGGCCGGCGGCGAGCTGGGTCTGCTGGAGCGGGGTCCAATTGGCCATGCCGTTGGTCCACACCAGCGTGTCGATGGAGATCGTGCGGTTGGCAATCAGGCTGAGCATGGTGGCCTCGTCGACCGGTCCGATGCGATTGCCGCTTTGTTCGTAATACCACATGCGATGATTTCTGCCTGCTGACTGATCCCCTGTAAAAACAAAAGAGGCCCGTCGCCGGGCCTCTTTGAGGTGAACTTGAAGGTTTTCAGCCCTTCCAGATGCGGAGGAGGGCGTCGGCCATGTCGGACGGCGTGGCCGCGACAGAGATGCCGCACTCCTGGAAGATCTTGATCTTCGCGGCGGCGGTATCTTCGGCTCCGCCGATGACGGCGCCGGCGTGGCCCATGCGACGTCCGGCCGGAGCGGTGGCACCGGCGATGAAGCCCGCGACAGGCTTCTTGCAGTGCTGCTTGATCCAGCGGGCGGCTTCGACTTCGGCGTTACCGCCGATTTCGCCGATCATGATGATGGCTTCGGTCTCCGGGTCGTCGTTGAAGAGCTTGATGACGTCGAGGTGCGAGGTGCCGTTGACGGGGTCGCCGCCGATGCCGACGCAGGTCGACTGGCCCTTGCCGCGGCAGGTGAGCTGCCAGACGGCTTCGTAGGTCAGGGTGCCGGAGCGGGAGACCACGCCGACGTTGCCGCGCTTGTGGATGTAGCCCGGGGCGATGCCGATGCGGCAGCCGCCGGAGGACTTGTCGCCGCGACCAGGGGTCACGAGGCCGGGGCAGTTCGGGCCGATGAGGCGGGTGCGACGACCGGCCATGGCGCGCTTGGCGCGGACCATGTCACGGACCGGGATGCCTTCCGTGATGGCCACGGCGAGGTCGAGGTCGGCGTCGAAGCATTCCAGGATGGCGTCGGCCGCGAAGGGCGGGGGGACGAAGATCGCGGAGACCGTGGCGCCGGTCTGCTTGGCGGCTTCGGCGACGGTGTTGAAGATCGGGACCTTCTTGCCGGCGTGTTCGAAGACCTGGCCGCCTTTGCCCGGGGTGACGCCGGCGACGACCTGCGAGCCGTAGTCGAGCGAGAGGCGGGCGTGGCGCGCGCCGAAATCGCCCGTGATGCCTTGGACGAGGATGCGGGTGTCTTCTTTGACGAGGATGGACATGAGAGTGTGCGGTAAGGGGTTACTTGTTGTTGACCAACTTCACGATCTTCTGGGCCGCGTCGGCCATCGAGTCGCCCGACACGATCGTCAGGCCCGAAGCGGCGAGGGTGGCCTTGCCGGCTTCGACGTTGTTGCCTTCGAGGCGGACCACGAGGGGCAGCTTGAGGCCGGTCTCCTTGACCGCTTCGATGATGCCGGTCGCGATCACGTTGCAGTCCATGATGCCGCCGAAGATGTTCACCAGGATGCCCTTCACGTTGGCGTCGCCCAGGATGATCTTGAAGGCCGCCGTGACCTGATCCTTCGTCGCGCCGCCGCCGACGTCGAGGAAGTTGGCCGGGCTGCCGCCGAAGTGCTGGATGATGTCCATCGTGGACATCGCGAGGCCGGCGCCGTTGACGAGGCAGGCGATGTTACCGTCGAGGGCGATGTAGGAGAGGCCGAACTTCGAGGCCTCGATCTCCTTGGCGTCTTCCTCGTTGAGGTCGCGGAGGGCGACCACGTCGGGATGACGGAAGAGGGCGTTGTCGTCGAACGAC
>CALPIW020000025.1 GCA_943323725.2 Polynucleobacter meluiroseus
ATCACCTATCTTGGAATCCGGCCTCACCATCACGCCCATCGGCTTCATCCGCTCCGGTAAGCCGTTGAAGTTCGACGCCCGGCATCAGCCCGACGAGAGCCAGGCGGAGACGAACATCCTCGAGATGCTCCCGGGCGACAAATACCAGAAGGCGCTCAAGGACCTCGAAGGCTTCGACCGCGTCTGGCTGCTCTGGTGGTTCCACCGTAACAACGACTGGCGCCCGGAAGTCCTGCCGCCCCGCGGCCCTTCGAAGAGGCGAGGCGTCTTCGCCACCCGCTCCCCGCACCGCCCCAACCCGCTCGGCATCACGCCCGTTCAGCTGCTCGAGATCCGCAAGGGCCAGCTCATCCTCGGCCCGTGCGACCTGATCGACGGCACGCCGGTCTTCGACATCAAGCCTTACATCCCGTCTTACGACTCCTTCCCGGAAGCCAAGGCCGGCTGGATCGACGAAGTCGACGCCGCCCTCGAAGGCCCGCCGGCCTTCACGGTGAGCTTCTCACCGCAAGCCGCCGAACACATGGCCTGGCTCAAGCAGGAATGGTCGGTCGATTTCGAAGCCCGTCTGCTTGAGATTCTCAGCCGCGACCCGAGCCCCCACCGAACCCGTCGGATCCGCAGCCGCCATGGCGAGCTTTTCGACATCGGTTGCGGCGCCTGGTATGCGGTCTTCGAAGTCAAAGGCCCCGTCGTCCACATCCTGCACCTCAAGCCGTCCTTCCCGCTCAAGTTCCTGACGGACCCGGAGCGACCGGTGATTCCGGACAAGGACGCCCAGCTGGCTTTCCGGGCGCGTTGGCCGCAATTCGCCGACTAAGCCCCGGGCCGGGTCTAATTGAGCGAAATTAAAGGCGGCTTCGCCGCAACAACTTCGTCCCCACAGGGTCGAAAGTCGCCTCGCCTTAGCCCCCAAACCTCTTCCAATTCTGTCATGCCCCGCTTCCCCACCCTGCTGGCACTCTGTGCCCTCATCGCTGTTCTGCCGAACGCCCACGCCGCCGACGAAGGCCGCAAGCTCACGCTCGAGGACGGCGACCGCGTCCTGCTGATCGGTGACGTGCTGATGGAGCGCGAGAACAACTACGGCGTGCTCGAGACGAAGATGCGCCAGGAATTCCCCGGCAAGAAATTCGCCGTGCGCAACCTCGGCTACTCCGGCGACACCCCGCTCGGCGCCTCCCGCGCCAGCTTCGATCCGGTCGCCAAGGGCGTCGAGCAACTCGAAGAACAGCTCGCCGTCGTGAAGCCCACGGTCGCGATCATCGGCTACGGCATGGCCGCCTCGCTGGAAGAACTCACCTACCGCCAAAACGATCCCGCCCTGAACCCCGACCCGGCCCGCTACGGCACCGAACACACCCCGGCGCGCCTGAAGCGCGAAGTCACGCAGCTGATGGAACTCATCAAGAAGCATGCCGCCGGCGGCAAGGTGCGCTTCGTGATCCTCGGACCGGTCGCGCATGAAGACCTGCGCGGCTCCCGTCCGGGCCTCCCCGATCCGGCCGAGCACAACAAGCTCCTCGCCGCCTACGGCCGCAGCCTCGCCGCACTCGCCGCGGAGAAGAACATCCCCTTCATCCAAGCCGAGTGGAAGTCACATGGCATCGCCCTCGATCAGGGCACCGACAACGGCATCCACCTGACCGAACGCGGCTACCGCGCGCTCAGCGAAGGCGTGGCCGCCCAGCTCGGCTGGAAGGTGAACCAGGCCGGCTGGGACAAGCCCACCGCCGCCAGCGAAACGCTCCGCGCTTCGGTCCTCCGCAAGAACTCCCTCTTCTTCCACCGTAGCCGCCCGGCCAACTATACCTACATCTTCGGCTTCCGTAAGCGCGAACAGGGCAACAACGCCGTCGAGATCCCGAAGTTCGACCCGCTCATCGAGACCGCCGAAGCCGACGCCATCGCGGTGTCCGCCGGCCAGCCGAGCACCCTGCCGCCCGAACCGAAGACGCCGGCCAAGCTGACCGTCGCCGCGTCCCTGCCCCGCCCGGACTTCAAGCTGTCCGACGGCCTGCGCATGTCGCTCTTCGCCGAGAATCCGCTGCTCGAAAAGCCCGTCCACATGAACTGGGACACCTCCGGCCGCCTCTGGGTCGCGACCTCCAACACCTACCCGCAGGTCAACCCCGAGGACCTCGCCGCGCAGATGGCCGGCAACTCCTCGAAGTTCGGTCCGTCCACGGGCAACGATAAGGTCATCCTCCTCGAAGACACCGACCGTGACGGCGTGGCCGATGTCTCGCGCATCGTCGCCGACCGCCTGCTCATCCCTTCCGGCGTCGCGCCGGACAACTTCGGCGGCGTCTACGTCGGCGCCAGCACCGAGCTCCTCCACCTCACGAAGCCGAACACCGACGGCGTGCTCGCGGAACGTCGCATCGTCCTGAGCGGCTTCGGCACCGAGGACACCCACCATATCGTCCACACCCTGCACTGGGGCATCGATGGCCGACTCTACTTCCACCAGACGATCTACATCCACTCGCACCTCGAGACCCCGTGGGGCCTCGTCCGCGCCAACTCGGGCGTGGCTTTCGCCTATGACCCGAACACCGAGCGTCTCGAAGTCCACTCGAAGGGCCTCGTCAACGCCTGGGGTCAGCAGGAAGACCTCGCTGGTCAGACGTTCCTGACCTCCGGCGCCGACGGCACCGGCGTGCATTGGGCCTTCCCGGGCGCGGCCTTCCCGCCCTCCGAAGGCGCCCGCCGCCTCGTCGGCAGCATCAGCCCGGGCTCCTACCCGAAGTTCAGCGGCCTCGAGCTCGTGCAGAGCCCGCTGTTCGGCGCCGACTGGCAAGGCAACGCGATCACGTGCGACTTCCGCGCCCATCGCATCGTCCGCTTCGGCTTCAATGACTTCAGCACCGACGCTTCCCCGAAGTCCGGCTATGTGACCAAGGAGCTCCCCGACGTCGTCCGCACCAGCGACGTGGCCTTCCGCCCGATCACCTTGAAGATGGGCCCTGACGGCGCGCTCTACGTCGCCGACTGGACCAACCCGATCATCAACCACGGCGAAGTCGACTTCCGCGACCCGCGACGCGACAAGATCAGCGGCCGCATCTGGCGCATCCTGCCGGAGAACGCCCAGCCGCTCGCCTGGCAGCCGCTGCTCGGCCAGCCGGTCGCCGCACTGCTCGCCAAGCTGACCTCGCCGAGCCGCTGGGACTTCGAACAGGCCCGCCGCGAACTCGCCAAGCTGCCCGTCGCCGAACTGCAGGCCGCCCTCAAGGCTTGGGCCAAGGATGACGTGACGCGTCGCCATGCCGCCTGGCTGCTCAGCGGCCGCACGACCGAAACCAGCCATCTCGCCGAACTCCTCCGCAGCCAGGATCCGGCTAACCTTCAGGTCGGCCTCCGCGAACTAGGCAAGTCCCTCGGCGCCCGCGGCGCAGCAGACATCGCCCTCATCACGCCGTTCCTGGCCCATGCCAATCCCCGCGTCCGCCTCGAAGCGCATCGCGCCCTCGCCCGCGTCCGCACCCCGGAAAGCGCCCGCGCCGTGCTGGCCAACCTACCCAAGGATCCGGCCGATAACTTCCTGGATTTCGCCGCCTGGACCAGCATCAACGAACTCGCGCGTCCGTGGCTCGAGGACGTCGCCGCCCAGCCCGCGAAGGTCGTCGGCCATGAAGCCGAACTCGACGCGATCGTGAAGGCCATCGACCCGGGCATCGCCACTCCTTACGTCCAGCGACTGTTCGCCGGCCGCAAGATCGACGCCACCGGCACGGGCCCCTGGATCGAGCTCGTCGGCAAGGCCGGCACGACCGAAGAGGCGACGCTGATCTTCCGTGCGCTGATGGACGACGCCTCGCTCCAGCCGTCGACCCGCCACCGCATCGCGTTCGCCTTGGTCGAAGCCGCCAACCGCAATGTCCGTCCGACCGGTGACCTCGCCGCGCTGGGCAAGCTCCTCCGCTATGAGACCGAGCGCAACCTCCTCGTCACCTCCGTCCGGCTCTCCGGTCAGTGGAAGCTCGTGCCGTCCGTACCGCAGCTCGGCGACTTCGCCGGACGCGAGAATGACGCCGAACTCCGTCGCACCGCCATCGCCGCGCTCCGCACGATCGGCCAGCAGGCCTCGTTGAAGGTGCTCCGCAGCCTGACCGCCGAATCGCGCCCGGCAGTCGTCCGTCAGGACGCCCTGCCCGCCCTGGCCGTCCACGCCCCCGGCGAAGCGCTCAAGGCCATCCCGTCGGTCTTCGCGCAGATCAAGACGAAACCGGACGCCACCGCGGCCTGGACCAACCTCTTCCAGCTCGGCGGCTTCGCCCAGCGACTCGCCAAGGAATTCCCGCAGGGCCTGAGCGACGAACACTATGCGGCCGCGCTGCAGTCCGCCCGTTCCCTCGGCCGCGGCGGCAATGCGCTGGTCAAGGTCATCGAACCGCTCGCCGGCGCGAAATCCGGCCCGCGCGATTATGCCGCCGAAATCGAAGGCATCATCAAGACGATCAAGCTGGGCGCCGACCCGGCGGAAGGCGAAATGCAGTATCGCAAGAACGGTTGCGCGATCTGCCACGCCATCG
The DNA here is from genome assembly GCA_943323725.2 of Polynucleobacter meluiroseus. GTDB lineage: Bacteria > Verrucomicrobiota > Verrucomicrobiia > Opitutales > UBA953 > UBA953. The sequence goes on from CALPIW020000025.1 coordinate 4,539, forward strand.
GCGGCGCGGGCGGCAAGCTCGGCCCTGACCTCAGCAGCATCGGCGCGAGCGCCCCGCTCGACTACATCATCGAGAGCGTGCTCAACCCCGCCGCGAAAGTGAAGGAAGGCTACCACGGCTTCTCCTTCAAGATGAAGGACGGCAGCCAGATGGTCGGCATCCCTGCGCGCGAGAACGCGACGGAACTCTTCATCCGCCCCGGCCCCGGCGTCGAACTGGCCATCCTCAAGGCCAACATCGTGAGCCGCGATAACATCGGCAGCATCATGCCCGCCGGCCTGGCCGACGGCATCACGGGCGTCTCCCGTCGTAACTTCTTCGCCTTCCTCGGTGAGATCGGCAAGCCGGGTCCGTTCGACGCCAGCAAGGGCAACGTCGCCCGCCTCTGGGTCTTCGACGACCAGCCGCCCGGCGCCCTCGCCAAGTCCGCCGACGCCACCCCGGTCTACACGCTCGTCAACGGACAGCTGCCCAAGGAATTCAATCCTGGCCGCCTCTACGCGACCGCCCGCCTGACCGCGGCCGCCGCGACCGCCAAGCCGCTGCTGCTCACCGGCGTCAAGGCCGCCTGGCTGGACGGCAAGGCCCTTGAACTGAAGGCTGGGGCCTACGCCGCCTCGATCCCGGCGGGCGATCACTCGCTCACGGTCGAGGTCGACGGTAATGCGCCCTACTTCAAGGCGCAGTGCGACGACGCGAGCTTCCTCGGCGACTGATGACGCGTGTCGCGCTCTGCCTGCTGGCTGCCCTGATCGTCGGCTGCGCCGCGACATCCGTCGCGCCGGCCGTCACCGCGGAGGCGTTGCGCCAACAGGCCGTGGCGCGTCGCAGCGAAGGCAAGTCGGCCGAAGCGGAAAACCTGCTCGGTCAGGCCATCCGTGCGCAGCCGACCCAGACGCGCGATCAACGTTCCGCCGCGGCGGACCTGCGCCGCGAACTCGCCTCGCTCCGCGTCGCCGGCGACGACCTCGTCGGCGCGGAGAAGCTCTACCGCGAAGCGCTGACCTTACTCGAGACCGCGCCCCGCGGCGCCGACGCCGCCATCATCAACCTCCGCACCCAGCTGGCCGGCCTCTGCTACCGCCAGTCGCGCTTCGACGAAGCCGCCGATTTTTACCGCACCGTACTCGCGCTCGAAGTCACCCTCCTCGGCGAAACCCACCCCGACCCTCTCGGCACGATGAGCATCCTCGGCGGCCTCGAACTGAAGCGTGGTAATTTCGCCGAAGCCGAGACCCTCTTCCGTCGCCAGTTGCGCGGCGTCCAGCAGGTCCATGGGGCCGAGAAACGGGAGACCGCCTCCGTCCTGGATAACCTAGCCGATGTCCTGGAGAAGGCCGGCCAGGCCGCCGAAGCCACCCGCCTGCGGGGCGAAGCCGCCCGCATCCGCCGGAAGCTTTGCGACGAGTGCTGAAAAGGGGCCACCCCTTGCGCCCACGACACCCCCGGGCATAACACGGGGGAACTCCCCATCGCCGATTGGGAATTATTTACGTTTGCGCCCCACCCCTTGACAGCCACCCCTTGACAGCCGTGGCCCGCATTTCCCGCAGATCGATCGATGAGCTCCGCCAACGGGCTGATATCGTCGCGCTCGCCGGCGACTACACCCAGATGAAACAGCGCGGGCGCGACTGGTGGGGCCTCAGCCCCTTCAAGTCCGAGAAGAGCCCTTCGTTCAAGGTGAACCCGGAGACCGGCCTCTGGTATTGCTTCTCCACCCAGCAAGGCGGCGACGCCTTCAAGCTCGTCATGAACCGCGAAGGCCTCGACTTCCCGGAGTCCGTCGAACGCGTCGCCAACCGCTTCGGCTTCAAGCTCGACTACGAGAGCGGCGGCGACGGCAAGAACGAGAAGTCCTTCCGCGGCCAGTTGCTCGAGATCCATGAGCTCGTCACCGACTACTGGCGCCGGTGCTTCCTCGAAGACCCGGTGCACGGCGAATGGATCCGCGACTACTGGTCGCGCCAGCGGAAGTTCACCCCTGAGGTCGCCGACGACTTCGGCATCGGCTTCGCCCCGGTCGACGATTCGAAGCTCATCCCGGGCCTGCTCGCCAAGGGCTACGCCAAGGACGCCCTCGCCCAGACCGGCCTCTTCTTCGGCGTGGACCGCGTGCCCGATCCGCTGCGCTGGCGCTGTCGCTTCCGCGGCCGCCTGATCATCCCGATCCGCGACATCCAGGGACGCGTCATCGCCTTCACCGCCCGCCAGCTCGACATCACCCCGCAGGACGACCCTTCGCGCGAAGCCAAGTACGTCAACTCGCCCGAGACCGAGCTGTTCAAGAAATCGCGCACCGTCTTCAACCTCGACCGCGCCCGCATGACCCGCAAGGACGCGGATCCGTTCGTGCTCGTCGAAGGCCAGCTCGACGCGATCCGCTGCCATTCGGCCGGCATCCCGGGGGCCATCGCCGCGCAAGGCACCGCGGTCACCGAAGAACACCTCCAGCAGCTGCGTCGCTTCAGCCAGCGTCTGCTGGTCTTCCTGGACTCCGATGCCGCCGGCCAGAAAGCCGCGCTGCGCCTGCTGCCCATCGGCCTCCGCGAAGGCCTGGACATCCGCTTCCTCTCGCTCCCGGGCGGCAAGGACCCGGATGAATACTTCTCGACGCAGTCCGCCGCGGGCTGGGCCGGCCTCGTCGCCGGCGCCCGCAGCGCGATGCAATTCTGCGTGCAGTCCCTCGTCCCCGAAGGCTCGGTGAACCTGCCGCTGACCAGCCGCCTCAGCCTCCTGGAGTCGCTCTTCCCCATCGTCGAGCAAGCCGGCGCCGAGGAGATCGTCCGCGAGGCCCTCAACGAAGCCGCCCGCCACGCCGGCATCGGCATCCGCGAGATGCACATGGCCTACGAGCGCCACCGCGCCCAATCGCAGTCCCAGCGCCCCGCGGCCCAGCTCGGCGGCCCGGACGAAGCGCCCGTCCCGGTTGTCAAGGGGGGGGGCTTGACAACCACGGAGGAGGATCTGATACTGTTCCTTCTGCGGCATGACGCCTACTTCGTTCCCATCGCCCAGTCGCTCCCGCTCGAGTGGATCGACCAGTCCGGCCGGGGCGGCCAACTCCTGATGGCCCTGCTCAACGAAGCCGCCCATGGCCATTTCGCCGGTCTCCGTGAGGCCGTCAACGCCCTCGACGACGAACTGCGCACCGAAGCCGCCCGCCTTTCCGCCGAAAGCTACGCCGGCCGCGACGACGAGAAGGACATCCTGCCCCGCGCCAACACGATCCTGAAGTCCTTCCACGGACGCCACGTCCAAGCCCTGATGCGCAGCCTCGACGCCCGGATCGCCTCCACCCCCCGCGACGACGTCGCCACCCTCAACCGGCTCCAGTCCGAAAAGATCGCCTTGCGCAAGTCGCACGCGACCCCGCCGACGCTCACCGCCGCCTGATTTTCCCAAGATGACCGACAAGAAGAACAAGAAGACCACCGACAAGCCGGCCAAAGCCTCCAAGCAGGCCAAGCCCGTCGTCAAAGCCGCCGCCAAGGCCCCGGCCAAGCCGGCCGTGAAGGCGGTCGCCGCGAAGGCCGCCCCGGCTAAGGCCGCTCCCGCGAAGGCTGCTCCGGTCAAGGCCGCCCCGGCCCATAACAAGGCCGCGGCCGTCAAAGCCACGTCGGCGAAGCCGCCGGTCGCCAAGGTCGTCGCCCCGAAGCTGCCCATCGTGGTCACGCCGAAGAACAAGCCGGTCACGCCGAGCATCGGCCCCGCCATCAACGAGAAGGTCCAGCTGCTCGTCAGTCTTTCCAAGAAGAACGGCTTCGTGACCGTCCAGAACATCAATGAGGTCATCCCCGACAGCGCCACCGACCCGGAGCTGATCGAGAACATCATGAACATCCTCGACAACCTGGACATCAAGCTCCTGGACGAAGATGAGGTCGAGACGTACCGCAAGAAGGTCGAGGACTCCGAAGAAGAAGCCGCCCGCACCGTCCCGGCCGACGCCCCTTACGATCCGTTCAACGTCTACCTGAAGCAGATGGGCCACAAGCCGCTGCTCACCCGCGAACAGGAAGTCGAGATCTCCAAGCGCATCGAGGACGCCGAACTGGAGGCCCAGAACTACCTCTTCGCCTGCTGGCTCACCCTGCCCTACCAGCTCGACCTCGCCCTCAAGGTCCTCCGCAAGGAAGAGCGCTTCGACAAGGTGGTCATCGACAAGAAGGTCGAGTCCCGCGACGCGTATTACAAGATGCTCCCCAAGGCCACGGAGGAGTGCACCAAGCTCAAGGCCAAGCTCGACAAGGCCTGGCAGAAATACCTCGACGAGTCCGACGCCGGCAAGAAGGCCAAGACCCGCGAGGCCTACGTCAAGCTCGAGCGCACCGCCAAGGAAGGCTGCAAGGACATCCTCCGGAAGTTCTGCTTCAAGATGAAGCTCTTCGAAGAGTGGCTCGAACTGCCCGACATCAAGGGCGACATCGAAGATTCCCGCAACCTGGTCGAGCCGACCATCGTCGCCCGCGGCCCGGTCCGCGCGAAGAAGGCCGTCAAGCAGGAGATCTCGGCCTCCCGCACCCGCGAGATCGAACTCCGCTGGCGCCTCAGCCCGGGCGAACTCATCCATCTCGCCCGTAACGTGCGCAAGCACCTCGACGAAGCCCAGCGCGCCAAGACCGAGATGGTCGAGCATAACCTCCGCCTGGTGATCTCCATCGCCAAGAAATACCAGAACCGCGGCCTGCTCTTCACCGACCTCATCCAGGAAGGCAACATGGGCCTCGTGAAAGCCGTCGAGAAGTTCGAATACCGCCGAGGCTACAAGTTCTCCACGTACGCCACCTGGTGGATCCGCCAGGCGATCACCCGCTCCATCGCCGACCAGGCCCGCACCATCCGCATCCCGGTCCACATGATCGAGACGCTCAACAAGGTGATGCAGGTCCAGAAGCAGCTCACCCAGGAGCTCGGCCACGAGCCGACCGCCGAAGAAGTCGCCAACGAGATGAACATGGCGATCGATCGCGTGCAGCAGATCATGAAGATGGCCCAGCAGCCGATCTCGCTCCAGTCCCCGGTGGGCGACGGCGAAGACACCTCGCTCGGCGACTTCATCGAGGACAAGTCCGCGGAGAACCCCTCCGACACGGCCTCCACCCGCCTCCTCCGCGAGAAGATCGACTTCGTCCTGCGCTCCCTCGCCGAACGCGAGAAGGAAGTCCTCATCCTCCGCTTCGGCCTCCTCGACGGCGTCCAGCGCACGCTCGAAGAAGTCGGCCGCCACTTCAAGGTCACCCGCGAACGTATCCGTCAGATCGAAGCGAAGGCGCTCCGCAAGATGCGTCACCCGACGCGCATGCGCCAGCTTCAGGGCATGTTCGAAGGCGAACTCGATACTTCGGGCCCCGGCTTCGACCAGTTCATCTCCGAAGACGAAAAGGCCGAGCAGACCCCTGGTCCGCTTTCGCCCGGCGGCCTGCCCGGCGGCCTGCCGCCCAATTCCGCCCTCGCCGCCTTCATCGGCAAGCCCCCGGAAGGTCCGGGCGCTCCGCAGCGCCAGTGAGCCGGCTCGGCCCAGTCTGTCTGCTGCTCGCGCTGCTGACAGGCTGCGTCGCGTTCAAGCCGTCGAAACCCGCCGAGGAGCCGAACCCGTTCGCGCTCCCGGCCGGCGCGCCGCGCAACGCCCGCGTGGGATTCGTCCAAGGCTACCCGCTCAACAGCACCAGCGTGCCGTTGCTCCTCATCCCGGGCACGATCGTCCGCGAAGGCCTGCAGGTCATCGCCCGCGATCCCCAGCTGAATCCTTCCGCCGTCCTGGAGATCACCTCGGTCCGCGGCCGGCTCGCGGTCGCCCGGATCGTCCGCGGACAGCCGCAACCGAAGGACGAAGTGGTGCTGCCCGACCCGGAGCTCGCCGAACAGGCCCTGACGCTGGCCCCCTGACGGCGGCTCTTGACCTTGGCGGGGCGGATGCCCACGTTGCCTCTTCCATGGCAAAGACCCAGGCAGGCATCGTCGGACTCCCCAACGTGGGCAAGTCGACCCTCTTCAACGCCCTTACGCGCTCGCGCAAGGCCGAGGCGGCGAACTACCCGTTCTGCACGATCGAGCCCAACGTGGGCGTGGTCCTCGTGCCGGACGAACGCATGCAGAAGCTCCAGGTGATCGCCGGCACGAAAGTCGTCATCCCGGCCACGATCGACATCGTCGACATCGCCGGCCTCGTCGCCGGCGCCTCCAAGGGCGAAGGCAAGGGCAACGACTTCCTTTCCAATATCCGCGAGTGCGACGCGATCATCCACGTGGTGCGCTGCTTTGATAACGACGACATCGTCCACAGCATGGGCAAGGTCGACCCCATCCGCGACATCGAGGTCATCGAGACCGAACTCATCCTCGCCGACATCCAGTCGGCCGAGCAGCAGCTCGACCGCAACCAGAAGAAGGTCCGCAGCCAGGACAAGGACGCCATCGCCAACGTCGAACTGCTCGCCCGTCTGGTGAAGCACCTCAACGAGAACCAGCCGGCTTCCGCCCTCGAAGTCTCGGACGACGAGCGCGCCCGCCTGAAGACCTACAACCTGCTTTCCTCCAAGAAGGTGCTCTTCGCCTGCAACGTCGCCGAGGGCGACCTCGCCGATCCTTCGAAGAACCCGCACGTCGCCGCCGTCTCCGCCCTCATCGGCAAACGCCACGGTTGCGAGCACGTCGTCATCTGCGCGCAGGTCGAAGCCGAGCTCTGCGACCTGTCGCCCGCCGAAGCCACCGAGTTCCTCCAGTCCCTCGGCGTCACCGACTCCGGCGTATCCTCCCTCATCCGCGGGGCTTATCACCTCCTCGGACTGGCGACCTACTTCACTGCTGGCGAAAAGGAAGTCCGCGCCTGGACCTTCCGCAGCGGCATGACCGCCCCCCAGTGCGCCGCGGTCATCCACACTGATTTCGAAAAGGGCTTCGTGAAGGCCGAAATCGTTTCGTACGAGGACCTCGTGAAGAACGGCTCCGTCGCCGCGGCCCGCGACGCCGGCCGCTACCGCCTCGAAGGCAAGTCCTACCTCTTCAAGGACGGCGACGTGGCCCTGTTCCGCTTCACGGACTAAGCCCTTAACCCTAATACCCCCAAAAAGGACGCGTAAATGCGTCCTTTCTTTTTGCCTTGGAACGCGGGCCGAGCAACCATTCGGGACCATCCCTGTCCTACCCCCATGCTGCCACGCTTCCTCCCCCTCTTGGCCATTCTCCTGAATGCCGTCCTCGGCGCCGCCGAGACCCGCCCTAACATCGTGGTGGTGATCGGCGAAGACATGGGGCCCGACATGGGCGTCTACGGCTGCAAGGACGCCATCACCCCGAACATGGACCGGCTCGCCAAGGAAGGCGCCCTCTTCACCCGCGCCTTCACCCACACCGGCGTCTGTGCCCCCTCGCGCAGCGGGATGGTCACCGGCCAATACCCCCTGAAGTACGGCGCGCAGAACATGCGCTCGGTCGTCGTCAACCCGCCCCACCCTTTCACCGAGAAACTCCAGGCCGCCGGTTATCATGTGATGTGGCCCGGTAAGACCGATTTCCAAGGCGTGCCGGAAAAGAACCTCGCCCAGGATCGCAAGAGCTGGATCAACGCGGCCAACCGTCCGGCCGGCGAACTGAGCGCCAAACCGAAAGAA
>CALPIW020000026.1 GCA_943323725.2 Polynucleobacter meluiroseus
CCAGGACCGCGGAAGACACCAGGAGTAAAGCCAGGTGAGCAGCATGGCCGTCGGTAGGCAGGCCAGCAGCACCCCCAGGCAGTAGAGCGCAAGAAAAGAGGATTCGGTCGATTTGACGATGCCTCCATCCATTGCCGCCATGGTCGTCAGCCAGACGACGGTCCAGAGCATGCCATAGGTCGACCCTAGCATGAGAATCCTGGTCGACCTGCCGGTTGGCTGGATTCTGTCTTGGTCGCTTGTCATCGGAACTGTTCGCCGGCCTTGGGGTTCATCCGTCGGCGCAGGTCCCAGCAGTTGAGCACGGCGAGGAAGATCGGCACGATGGTCACGAAGCCGAAGAACGGAAACCAGAAGAACAAGATGAGCGAATCGTGGAAGCGAAGTCCTCGTAGCGATTCGAGTACGCCTCGCCAGTCCCGGGTGAATTCGACTCCTGCGATGACGACCAGCATGCAGGCGGCGAAGATCTGCGTGCCGAGCAGCAAGGCCGCTGGACCGTAAGTCCATACTTTCCAAGCTTTCGTCTTACCGAGGCGTCCGGCGAGCAGGCGCGTCACCAGGATGCCGGTCGGGATGCTGCCCAGCAGATACCAGCCAGTCATCCTGAAAAAATCTCCTCCGAGGCTTTTCAAGACCGCGAGGGCGACGACGCCCCACAGCAGTCCATAGACAGCGCCGAGTCGGTTCAAGTTGGGCGAGCGGGTGTTTTCGTGATACATGGCAAGACGCTTTGGTGGGTAGGCTCTCGGTTCAGCGTCTGCTCCGGGGGACGTCGGGCCGAGGCAGGTCAGGCGTTCCGCGGGTTCACCCGCCGCCAGAGGTCCCAGGTGTTGAGCGCCGCCAATGGGATGAGCACGATGGCTAAGACCGAGAAGAACGACATGGCGGGATGGATGATCACGCATCCCAGGGTGAGCTGATCCCAAGGTTCGTTCGACCGGGCCAGGACCCAGCATAGCTGCGCGTAGAGGAAGCCGTAGAGCGTCGTCGCGAGCAGCAGCGACAGGGGGCTCCATAGGAACAAGGTCCTGGCTCTGCGTTCTTTTAGAAATCGGCGGAAGAGCGCGGTGATGGCCGCTCCGGTCAGCATGCTTGCGCCCAGCATGGCGAAGCACACGCCCCACTGCATCGGATATAGCCTGAAGTTTTCCGGTCCCTGGTAGTAATTGAACAGAGGGGTCGGGTTCATGATGATGATCGGTGCGAGCGACCAGAGGGCGCCATAGAGCAGGCCTAGTCGGTGGTTTCGCCAGAAGGTCGCCAGGTTTGTCATGTGACTATTCTTACTCAGGCCTGGAATTCAGCCAACTTTCTATACGCAGATTATATGCAAGTGGGCCGGGTTATCTTGCCCATTAGGAAACCGCAGAGGCGCGGATTAATACCGTTTTAAGCAATCTATTCGAGGCGGAGGACAGCACGTGGTGCTGTCCCTACCTATTTACCCCCGATACTCGATACTCCAGACTCTATACTCTCACCCGCTTACTTCTTCTTGGCTTTCTTGACGGCGTGGCCGCCGGGCAGGCGCTTCTGGCCTTGGTTGGGCAGCGGGCCGGCGAGCGGAGGCGTCTCGAAATACTTTCCGTCTTCGAGCATGCGCGGGTCACCGGTTTCGCGGAGGATCGTGAAGAGGCGGTCAGTCATTTCCTTGCGTACGGCGGCATAGGCGGGTGACTCAGCGACGTTGTTCATCTCGTGCGGATCGGCCTTCAGGTCATAGAGCTCGAACATCGGGCGTCGGCCGTAGAACTTATCGAAGAGCGCGGACCACTCGGGGGATTTGCGGGCGCCGACGAACCAGGCCTTGGTCGGGCCGGCATCATCGTCAGGCAGCGTCACGAAAGTCGTCTGGGCGAGCTCAGCGAAGGTCGGCTCATCTGCGCCGTCGAGACGGTACGGATTGCCCAGCGGCCAGCGGTCGGGCTTGAAGTTCACGATCAGCACATGGTCCTGCGTGCGTAGGGCGCGCTGCGGATACGGCGAATAGTCGGGACGGGCGACCTCGACGTGACGCTCACGGCCGGCGACGACCCAGGTACGGGTCGGGTCGACCTGCCCTTGGCGGTCGGACTGCAGGACGTTCCAGAGCGAACGGCCCGTCATCACCGCGGGAGGCTTCACGCCGCCGGCTTCGAGAAAGGTCGGGGCGAGGTCGGGCAGCGTCACCATGTCGTCTACCACGCGTCCGCCCTTTACGCCGGCGCCGGATACGATGAGCGAGACGCCCGTGCCGAAGCCGTAGAGGTTGCACTTGCCGTGCGGGAAGCCTGGGGCGCCATGGTCACCGCTCACGGCGATCAGCGTCTTGCTGCGTTCGCCGGCGCGGTCGAGTTCTTCGAGCAATACGCCCATCGCGGCGTCGAGGGCCTGGACTTCGCCGAGGTAGTCGGCGAGGTCTTCGCGCACCACCGGGACGTCCGGCAGGAAGGCCGGCAGCTTGCCCTTGAGGGCGTCGGGATCGAGGCCCCAGAGTTTCTGGCCACTGCCCCGCACCCAGGCGCGGTGGGTATTGGTCGGGCCGAACCAATAGGCGAAGGGCTGACCGGCGGCCTTGGCCGCGAGCATCGCCTTGAAATTACCGCGGACCTCTTCGAGGAGCTTGGCCCGGGCCGCCTCGACCGTGGCGCCCTTCGCCACGAGGTCGGTCGCGTTCTCCGAGAAGTTATTGAAGGCGCGTCCTGATTTCTCGAAGGCGTGCTGCTGGCCGCCGTAAGGGGCGTCGGCCGGGGAGCCGGGGCTCCACACCTTATACGATTTGCCGAGGTGATAGCCGGCGTCGCGCAGGAGCAAGGGGTAGGTGGGGATCGATTCGTCCCAGACCGCCCCTTGGAGGATAGCGCCGCGGCCGGTGCGCCAGAAGTGCTGGCCCGAGAGCAGCGAGCTGCGGCAGGGCGTGCAGGAGGGCGCGTTGACGTGCGCGTTGCGGAAGAGCACGCCTTCCTTGGCGAGACGGTCGAGGTTCGGGGTACGGAGCAGGCCGTTCGTACCGGCCAGATTGCCATACTCGGCGTAGACCCGCGCGAAGCGCCCCCAGTCGTCGGCGAAGAAGAAGAGGATGTTCGGGCGCTCCGGGGCCGAGAGGGCGAAGCCGGACGCGGCGAAGAGCAGGGCAGAAAGGTATCCGAAGATGAGTCTCATGGCGTCAGTTTAGGTAAGGATCGGAGGCGGGTGGTAAGGTCTTGGAGCACCGGGGCGTGCTGGGCGGCCACGTTATGCAGCTCTTCCGGGTCCTGGTCGTGGTCGTACAGTTCCGTCTGTCCGTCGCTCCACTGGGTGAAGCGCCAGCGAGCGGTGCGCACGCTCTGACCGTGAAGTTTGGGGCCGCGCGTGACGAGGGTGAAGGCGGCGTCCTTGATGGGGGCGACGGGGTCGTTCAGGATCGGGCGCAGGCTCGACCCGGCGGCGGCGTGCGGCATCTTCAGGCCGCAGAGGTCGGCGATCGTGGGATAGATGTCGACGAATTCGGTCAGCGAGCGCGTCGTCTGTCCGCCCTTCATCCCGGGTGCCGCGATGATGAGCGGCGCCCGGCAGCTGCGCTCGAAGAGGGTGTTCTTATTCCACCACTGGCGCTCGCCCGTGTGGTAGCCGTGGTCGCCGACGAAGACGACGATGGTCTTTTCCCAGAGGCCGTTTTTATCGAGCGCGTCGAGGACCCGGCCGAGTTGCGCGTCCATGTAGCTGGTCGCTGCACAGTAGGCGCGGAATAGTTCCTGCCACTCCCGTGTCGTGAATTTTCCGAAGGCTAGGCCGTAGTCGCCGAACCCGACGCTCTCCTTGCGCGCTGGGGTGATGTCGCCGGGGTCGCGCCACGGCTGCAAGGTGTCGGCCGGATAGAGGTCGAAGTATTTCTTGGGCGCGATGAAGGGGTCGTGCGGCTTCATGAAGCCGCAGCCGATGAACCAAGGCTTGTCCCCGAGTTTCTCGATCATCGCCACGGTGGCGGCGGCAATCTGGCCATCCGGCTGATCGTCATCGGTGCCATCGGCGGCCCCCCATACGCACCATTTCAAGGCGCCGTTGGTCACGTCCCGGCCGGCGAGCATCTTGCGGCCGACCTTGGTCGTCTCAAAGTCCTGTGCCGTTTGCCAGGAGCGATTGGCGTCCACCCAGCGCTGTCTTGCCACCGTGTCTTTGCCCCCGCCGAGGTGGTAGATCTTACCGAAGGCGTGCGCCTGCCAGCCGGCTTCCTTGCAGAGTTGAGGAAGCGTGACGACGTCCGGCAGCTTCTGCCTCAGGGGGATGTCATTGCCCACGATGCCCGTCTGTTCCGCTCGTAAGCCGGTCAGCATGCTGCTGCGGCTCGGGTTGCAGACGGGATACTGAACGTAAGCCCGTTCGAAGGTCGTCCCGCGGGAACGCAGACGATCGAGATTCGGGGTCTTCACGGCCGCCTTCGTGAACGCTCCGCCGAAGTCCCTCAGGTCATCTGCCATGATGAGCAGGACATTGGGCTTGGCTTGGGCCAACCCAGTCAGGGGGAGAAGCAGCAGGGCGAGCAGGCGCATGGATCAGCGGGCGGGTTTGAGCGGAGCCGGTTCGAAGTCGGTCTTGCTGACCCAGCCCGCGTCGAGGAATTCCCCCTTCAGGTAGCGTTCGTAGAAACCTCGACGACGTTCGTCGGAATGCGGGAAGGCTTCGTATTCGGCGCCGCGGCCGAGGGCGCGGAGGTCGCCTTGGCGCTTCAGCTCGGCCCACATCTGCGTGCGGAGCTTCGCGAGGTCGGCGCCGTTGGCGCCGGCCAGATTCTGCACGCAGTCCGGATCGGCCTTCAGGTCGTAGAGTTCGCGTCCCGGCCGCATCCCGAAGCAGAGTTCCCAGAAAGGATCCTTCCCGGCGGCGCGGCGCGCTTCGAGCAGGAAAGTCTTCGTCGGGCTGGCGTCGGTATCGAGGTAGCCCGTCTCGGGATTACAAGCCGGCCAGCGGGAGGGTTCAGCGTTCTCAAGGTAGAGCAGGCCGGCCTTGGCGATGCCGCGGACCGGGTAGCCTTCGTCGTGCGGACGACCGAGGTCATTGCGTTCGCGGCCGATCAAGGCGAAGTCGCGGCCGGGCAGGGGCTGGGCGCCGTCGGACTTGAACACGTCGAAGAGGCTGCGACCCGACGTCGGGAGCAGGCCGGACTTATCCCAGGCCAGGCCGGCGGCCTCGAGAAAGGTCGGCGCGAGGTCCGCGAAGCCGACGTAGTCGGCGACCTTGCGGCCGGAGCGGGCGATGCCGGCGGGCCAGCGGACCGCGAAGGGCAGGTGGTTGGCGTTCTCGTAGGCCGAGCCCTTCACGCGGGGGAAGGGCATTCCATTGTCGGACGTCACGATGATCAGCGTGCGGTCCAGTTCGCCACGCGCTTCGAGCTGGGCGAGGACCTTGCCCAGCTGGGCGTCGAGGTGTTCGACCTCCACCGCGTAGTCGAGCATGTCGCCACGGACCGTGGTATTGTCGGGCCAGTATTTCGGTACGCGGTCCACGTCGCCGGGCTGCTTGCCGAAGCGCGCGTAGCTGCCTTCTTCGTAGGCGCGGTGCGGCTCCTGGAAGCCCAGCCAGAAGAACCACGGCTTGTCGGCGGAGGTCTCCTTGAGGAAGTCGGCGAAGTTGGCCGAGTAGTCATTGTTCGCCATGGCCTTGGCGGGCGGGGCGGCCTTGCGGCGGGTGAAGACCTTGCCCGTCATCGGGCGGGGCGAGCCGTCGGCCTTGAGCGATTGGCCCGGACCCCAGACCTTGCCGGTCGAGGCGTAGAAGTAGCCCGCCTTGTCGAGGGCGTCGGGCAGGATGCCGATCTCCGGAGGGAAATACGGGAAGTGGTTGGCCGCGGCGCCGAGGAGCCACGGGTGGCGTCCGGTCATGATGCTCGAGCGCGAAGGCGCGCACTTCGCCGTCGGAGTGTAGGCGTTGAGGAAGAGCAGGCCTTCCTTGGCGAGGCGGTCGAAGTTCGGGGTCTTTACCCACGGGCAGCCGTAGGCGCCGGCGTGGCCGTTGCCCCAGTCGTCGGCGATGACGAAGAGGATGTTCGGGCGGGTCGGTTCGGCGGCGTGGCCGACGAGGGCCGCACAGAGGGCGGCGAGGAGCAGGGTGGGGCGCATGGCTCGGGGTGAGGCTTTTCTAGCCCTAGCGGCCTGGCATGCAATGCCTCAGCCATCCGGGCAAAGAAAAGGCCGGGCGACTCGCGTCGTCCGGCCTTCGTCAGCGCCTCGGGGAGGGCTTACTTCTTGGCAGGCTCGGCCTTCTTGGCCGGGGCCTTCTTGCCACCCTTGGCGGCGGGCTTGGCGGCCGGCTTCGGGGCGAGGTCACGGATCTTCACGTTACGGAACCAGACTTCGTCGCCGTGTTCCTGCAGGAGGATGTGGCCGTCGGCCCACTCGCCGAAGTTCTGGCCATACTTAGGATCGGCATACTTGGACTTCGCGACGAGGTCGCGGAACTCCGCGGTGCTGCGGTCGTAGGAGACGACGAGGCGGCCGTTGAGCCAGTGTTCGACCTTGGTGCCCTTCGCGATCACGTAGGCGTTGTTGAATTCGCCGATGCGGTTGGCGCGCTTGGTGTTGGCGGCCGTCTTCAGGTCGTAGAGCGAAGAGACGGTGCGGTTGCCATCGCGGCCGAGCTTGGCGTCCGGGTGGACGGCGTCGTCGAGCATCTGGAACTCCAGGCCGAAGGCCGAGCCGGCGCCCTGGTTGAGGTTCGGCTGCACGAAGTACTTCAGGCCGCTGTTGGCGCCCTTGGTGAGCTTGAAGTCGACGGAGACTTCGAACTCCTTGAAGCGTTCGATCGTGATGATGTCGCCGGCGTTGGCGGATTCCTTGCCGTCACCCTTGGCGGTGCGGAGCGTGCCCTTCTCGACGGACCAGCCGGCCTTCGGGAAGTCCGGGCCCTTGGCGGAGCGCCAGCCCTTGCTGGAGCGGCCGTCGAAGAGGAGCTTCCAGCCGTCGGCCTTCTCGGACTCGGTCAGGGTGTTGTCGGGGATCTTCGAGAGCGAGATGTTGCGCCATTCGACCGTGGTGCCAGCCTTGGCGGTGTCCTTGTTGATGCCGTGGACCTGGAAGGCGATGAAACCGGTCTTGTAGCCGTCGTCACGCACGTCGACGCGCGGCACGCCGTTGAGCCAGGTGCGGATGCGGTTGCCGTTGGCTTCCACCTTCACGTGGTTCCATTCGCCGACCTTGGTGATCTCGCGACCCTGCTTGGAGAAGGCGAGGGCATCGCCGCCGCCGAAGCCGGGGAAGATCCAGCCGCGACGGCCTTCTTCGTAGAGACCGGCGGACCACATGCGGGCCTCGGTGGCGTCCTTCTTCACGTTCTTCGGATCGGTGTCGATCTCGGCCTGGTAGCCGTGGACGCGGCCGACCGGGACCTTGGCGGGCTTGCCGTCGGCGCCCTTGTAGGCGACTTCCTTGGCTTCGGAGTGGCTGCGGAACTGCACGCCCGAGTTCAGGCGCGGGTCGTTCTTGAAGTCATACTCCAGGACGAAGTTGCCGTAGTCCTTGTCGGTGGCGAGGAAGGTGTTCGGCGTGTTGAGGGTCGAGGTGCCGACGAGGGCGCCTTCGGCGTTCACGGCGTAGGTGGCGTCGCCGCCGAGCTTCTTGAAGCCCGTGAGGTCCTTGCCGTTGAAGATCTCGACTTTGTTCGGGTTGGCCTTGGGCGCGCCGGCGGCGGCCTTAGGAGCCTGGGCGTCGTTGGCGCAGCCCACGAGGAGGAGGGCGGCGGCCGTGAGGCTCAGGAGTTGCTGGGTCTTTTTCATGGTGGGGGTGATTTGGTTTAGAGATGAAAAAGCGGAGCGGCCTGGCGACCGCTCCGCTTCGTCGGAGGAGCTTAGAACGTGGTCGGGATCTCGAAGCCCTTGCGGCCGGCGCGCTTCGCGACCAGGTCGCGGTTGGCGGCTTCGGCATTGGCGCCGGTGAACAGTTCGGTCTTGGTGTCCTGCGTGAGCGGGGCGCCCAGGGTGGCCTTGGACTCGTCGAGGTTCACGCCGTTACGACCGAGGTGCTCGGCCATGCGACCGAAGGCTTCGGCGAGGCCGGAGCTGGCCTTGATGGCTTCCTTGATCTCGCCGGCGCTCTTCTTCGCGCCGAGGCGGAAGGAGATGTTGGCGGAGTGGACGAGGGCGGTGGACAGATGGCACTCGCGGACCGGAGCGTTGATGTCGGCGGAGGAACCCTTGCGGATGCCGGCGACCCAGTTGGCGTGGTGGCCGGAGGCGCCGCCGGTGAGGTCGACCGCGTCGACGGTCTTGCCGTAGGTCTTCACGAACTTGCCGTCCTTGTCGTAGACCTGGGCGGAGTTGTAGTCCGGGACGATGATGGTGGCGTTCTCGCACTCGACGATGATGCCGATTTCCGGGGACTTGGCCGACTTCTGTCCCTTGTTGAGTTCGGAGAACTTGCCGAACTTGTTCATCGGGCCGTTGATCTGGCCGTCGGAGGTGAGGCCGTAGACTTCGGTGATGAGCGGGGCGTCGGCGTAGTTGTGGATCGAGATGAAGGTGTTCGGGGTCTCGGCGCAGTCGACGTAGCCGAAGCGGCCGCCGACGGACACGACCTCAGCGGAGACTTCGTGCGTGTTCAGGAACCAGCGGGCGATGTCGATCTCGTGGATCGCCTGGTTGCACAGGTCGCCGCCGCCGTAGTTCCAGAACCAGTGCCAATCGTAGTGGACCGGGCCGTTGTTGGCGGCGTGCTGGACCTTGTCGGTCTCGTTGCCGCGGATGGATTCCTGGATGTCGGCCGGGCCGTTCCAGAGGTCGTAGTCGATCTCGGAGGGGATGGCGTTCTTCTGGGCCGGACCGATGGACTTGCGGCGCTTGTAGCAGATGGCGCGGGCGAGCTTCACCTTGCCGTACTTGCCGGCGTGGACGTCCTTGATGGCGGCGCGGATGCCGGCGCCGGAGCGGCTTTGGGTGCCGGCCTGGACGACGAGCTTGGAGAAGTGGTTCGAGGCGGCAACGAGCTGCTGACCTTCGAAGATGTTATGCGAAAGGGGCTTTTCGACGTAGAGGTGCTTGCCGGCCTGCAGCGACCAGATGCCCTGGATGGAGTGCTGGTGATTCGGGGAGGCGATGGAGACGGCGTCGATGTCCTTGTCTTCGAGCATCTTTCGCATGTCGGTGTAGCCCTTGGCGCCCGGGTTGTCCTTGAGGCCCTTGGCGACGACCTTGGAGTCGACGTCGCAGAGGGCGACGATGCGGACGCCCTTGATCTTCTTGAGCTCCCTGATGTGTTCCAGACCGCGGCTGCGGAAGCCGACGACGGCGACGCGGAGGTCACCGTTGGCGCCCGTGGACTGGGCGTAGGTCTGGGCGCTGATGCCGGCCACGGCGGCAGCCAGGGCGGAGTTCTTGATGAACGTACGACGATGTAGTTGGGACATAGAGGGACTTGGGGTGAGACGAAGCATATGGAGATGCCCGTTGAGTCGAGTTTGTTCCTAGGCATCGCCTAGCCGAATATCGGCAGGACGGCCGGAAAGGGGTAGGGGCAGGGGTAGGGGTGGGGTAGGCATGATATCCCAACTCATAACCCTATTATGAATAGGGGTTTATGTTTTACTATCCCTACCCCAACCCCTGCCCCTACCCCTGATCAAATCCTACTTCACCGACTTAATATACTGCCGGATGGCCTCGAATTGGTCCGGGCCCTTGCCCTCGTAGGGTTCGCTGAGCTGGGTCACGCCCTCGGGGTCCGCGTACTTGGGCATCTTGGTGTCCGGGTCGATGCGGGTCGGGGCCAGCACCCAGCGGTGGTAGTAGCCCTTACGCAGGCGCTCGGCGGATTCCGCGAAGTTGATGGCCGGGGCTTCGAAGACCGCGGTGGCTTCCTGTTCGCCGACCGCGTGGCAGGTGATGCAGTTGAAGCCGCCGTCGGCCCCGACGAGTTTCTCGCCGTTGGCGATCTTCTCGGCGTCGCCCGCCGGTTCGTCGGCTTCCTTCTGCGGCAGGCCGTGCTGATGGTTCAGCCCGAGCGCCAGGGAGTCGGCGTGGTGGGCGAAGCCGGGCATGCGGGCGATCAGCCACGGACGCGGTTTGTACTCGATCTGTCCGGCGATGAACTTGCTCATCCAGTCGTGGCGGAGTTTTTCGCCGAGCCAGGTGAGGGGCGGGATGGGCGCGTCGTGCACCGGTTCGCCTTCGACGTGTTCCTGGGCCGGCAGCGCGTCACGCAACTTCTTGGCTTCGCCGTCGACCTTGGTCCAGGTGCTCACCGCGCCATCGCGCGCATGGCAGGCGACGCAGTTGAGGTTCTTGATCTGGCGTTCGGCGTATTCGGCCGGCGTGTCCTGCTTGAGCGAAGCGAGGTCGGTGGCGAGGAAGGCCTTCAGCGCGGCGCGCTGCGTCGCCTCGAGCGCGAAGTCCGGCGCGGTGGCGCGGGCCTTGTCGTCAGCGGAAAGACAGCCCTTGTCGCCGGCGGCCAGGACCTTCGCGAGCGGCGGCTGGGTGCTCGCCGGCATGCCGGCGTGGCAGTTGAGGCAACCGGCGCTGACGATCAACGCGGCGCCGCGGGCGGCGTCACCGGCGATGGGCTGGCGCTTGATCTGGCGGCTATTGAGGAGCAAATACGCCGCGAGCTGCGTGGCTTCCTCTTCCTCGAGACGGAAGTGCGGCATGCGCGTGGCCGGGTAGTGCTTGGCCGGATCCTGCAGGTATTCCACGAGCGAGCCGGGATACCACTTGTCGGCGATATGTCCCATCGGCACGCGGTCATGCGCGTCCTTGCCTTCGAAGTCCGGACGCTGGTGGCAGGCGATGCAGCCAAGGTTGGCGAAGAGTTCGCCGCCCTGCGGGGCGAGCTTGAGGTCGATCGCGCCGGCCTTGGGCGTGGCGCCTTGCGTGAGCATCGCGGCGAGGTCGGCGGCCTGCTGGGCGGAGTTCGGTCCGGTCAGCGCCTTGGGCATCAGCGAATGCGGACGAATGGAGTGCGGGGCGTGAATCCAGTCGGCGAGGACGGGCGCTTTGAACTTCGTGCCGAGCTCGGCGAGCAACGGGGCGTTCTGACCGTGCTCCGGCATGCCCGAGCCTTTCGCCGGCAGGCGCGCGGCGTCAGCGTGGCAGGCCGCGCAGTTCATCTGCGCGAAGAGCAGGCGGCCTTCGCGGCGCTGGGCGGCGAGGTCGAGGTCCTTGTCGGCGGCGTGCGTGAGGATCGACGGCGGGACGGGCTCGAGCGGGAAATCTTTCGACGCCCAGCTCAGGCGAGCGAACGTGTCGCCCTTCGCCGCACCGGCGATCTCGGCCACGAGACGGTTCGGGCCCTTGTTGAGCTGCACGGTCTTGATGCCGGCACCGTCGAGCAGCGGCTGGCCGTTGAGGCTGAGCTTGAACTGACCGGAAGTCTCGACCGCGAGTTTGAAGGTGCCGCGCATCGGCGACTGCAGGTCGCCTTCCCACTTCGCGGTGAACGGACCGGCCGGCAGGAACGGCGTCGGCGCCTGGCCAGCGGGAACGTAGAGCGCAAGGAGGCGATCCGTACGGACGTCGCTTTGGCCGGCGGCGGTGAAGGTGACCTTGAGGCCCGGGAGGTCCTGGGCGGAGAGGGCGGACGCGAGGGTCGCGGCGAGCAGGCAGAAGAAGCGGCGGAGACGCATGGCGGCGGAACGCTCCCATTGGGAGGTATTCCTGCCGTCAGGCAAGCCCCCAACAAGAAGGCCCGGCGTGAACCGGGCCTTCGTCGATGAGGAATTCGCCTCAGCTTACTTGGCGAACGAGCGGTAGTCTTCGCCTTCCTTCTCCGGCACGACGTTGATCGTGTGCGCGATGTCGTCCGGCACGCGCGAGCCATCGACGGCCTTCACGTTCATCTTGATGCGCATCTGCATCACCGGCACGAGGCCTTCGACTTCGAGGAAGACGGACTTGCCGTCGTCGGCGAGCTTGACGGACTTGACCGGGACCTGGTCCGAACCTTTCTCCTCGGGCTTGCTGACCTTGTACGTGTCGGAGCC
>CALPIW020000027.1 GCA_943323725.2 Polynucleobacter meluiroseus
GGTGTCGATGGCGGCATCCTTGCCGGCGAGCACCGAAGCGAAGAAGGAAGAGACGAGATGGACGCGCTTGGTCTTGGTCCAAGCGGCGGGGTCGAGCTTGGCGAAGCGGCGGATCTGCGGGCCCGTGAAACGCATCGTGGCGACGGAGCCGGTGAGGTCGCAGACGGCCTGATCACCACCGAGGGCGGCGGCGATCTCGGCGCATTCGGCGCCGGTGGACGAGTCCATCCAGATCGGCGAAGAGCGGCGGGAGAGGACCGGGGCGATCTTCGCGGAGAGCGACGTGGCCCGATTGCCATCGGCGAGCGCGGCCTCGTAGCCGGCGGCGAGATAGACGCTGCCGTGCTGCTGGCCGGATACGGAGACCGCATCGACCTTCGAAAGATCGGTCAGCTGGGCGAGGCGGTCGAGCGCGAGCTCAAGGCCGTCGAGCCAGAGGAGCGGATCGGCGTGCACTTCTCCGCCCTGCCCTCCGCGGAGGAATCCTTCCGGATGTCCGCGGTCGGGGAAGTCGGCGCCGAATGCCGCGCGGGCGCGGGCGACCGTCGTGCCTTTCGCCGTGTCCAGCACGAGCGCCGTCGCGCTCTGCGTGGACAGGTCCAGACCCAGGACGATCGCCATGGCCTTAGCGGATGTACTCGTTGATCAGGTTCTCGAGCATCTCCTGGCGGCCGGACGCGAGCGTCGGCGCCTTGATGCCCTGGGCGTAGGCGTCGAGCTGGGCGAGGGTGACCTTGCCGGACTCGACCTTCTTGCCGATGCCGCTGTCCCACGAGGCGTAGCGCTTGGCGACGAACTGATCCATCTTGCCGTCCTTGATGATGGCATGGGCGATCTTGAGGCCGCGGGCGAAGGCGTCCATGCCGCCGATATGGGCATGGAAGAGGTCGACCGGCTCGTGCGATTCGCGACGACGCTTGGCGTCGAAGTTGAGGCCGCCCTTGGTGAAGCCGCCCATCTTGAGGATGCGCAGCATGATGTTCGTCGTGAGGTAGAGGTCGGTCGGGAACTGGTCGGTGTCCCAGCCGAGGAGCGTGTCGCCGCGGTTGGCGTCGACGGAACCGAGGGCGTCGGCGCCCATCGCGACTTCCATCTCGTGCTCCATCGTGTGACCGGCGAGCGTGGCGTGGTTGGTCTCGAGGTTGAGCTTGAAGTGCTTCAGCAGGCCGTATTCGCGGAGGAAGTTGAGGCAGGCGGCCGAGTCGGAATCGTACTGGTGGGTCGAGGGTTCGCGCGGCTTGGGCTCGATGAGGAACTGGCCCTTGAAGCCGATCTTCTTCGCGTGATCGACGGCGAGATGCAGGAGCGCGGCGAGGTGATCGAGCTCACGCTTCATGTCGGTGTTGACCAGCGTGGCGTAGCCTTCGCGGCCGCCCCAGAAGACGTAACCTTCGCCGCCGAGGGCCTTGGTGGCCTCGAGCGCGTGGCGGACCTGGCTGGCGCCGTAGGCGAACACGTCGGCGTTGGGCGAGGTGCCCGCGCCCTGCGCGTAGCGCGGGTGGGAGAAGAGACAGGCGGTGCCCCAGAGGAGCTTCTTACCGGTGCCCTTCTGGTAGGCCTTCAGCTCCTTCGTGACGCGGGCGAGGTTCGCATGCGTCTCGGCGAGGGTCTTGCCTTCGGGAGCGATGTCGCGGTCGTGGAAGCAGTAGAAGTCGATCTGGCACTTCTGGAGGAACTCGAAGAAGACCGGAACGCGACGGAGGGCGTTGTCGAGGGAGTCGGAGCCGTCATCCCAGGGCATGAGGGCGGTGCCCGCACCGAAGGGGTCGGAAAGGCTGTTGCGCATCACGTGCCAGTAGGCCGCGGCGAAGCGCATGTGGTCCTTCATCTTCTTCCCGCCGATCTTCTCGTCCGGGTTGTAGTGCTTGAAGGCGAACGGGTTCTTGGACTTCGATCCTTCGAACTCGATGACCGGGACATTAGGGAAGTGCGACATGTCTGATAGGAGGGAGGGTTCTGACATTGGAGGCGACCCACCGACTGCCAAGAAAGGAATGACCCCGACCTATGAACAAAACGACAGGCAGGGAGTCCGCATACAACTGCGCCTTGCGCCCTCGGCGGGGGCGGCTAGGTTGGCGGCATGGAGGTCGTCCACACCATCCCTGAGCTGCGCGCCGCGGTCGCCCGGGCCCGTCAGGCCGGGAAGTCCGTCGGCTTCGTGCCGACCATGGGTTGCCTGCACGAAGGCCACCTCAGCCTCATCCGCCGGGCCAAGCAGGAGACCGGCTTCGTGGTGGTCTCGATCTTCGTCAACCCGACGCAGTTCGGGCCCAACGAGGATTTCGCGAAATACCCGCGGACCTTCGAAGCCGACCGCCGCGGCTGCGAAGCCGCCGGCGCCAGCCTGATCTTCGCGCCGTCAGCCGCTGACTTCTACCCCGCCGGAGCCTCGACCTGGGTGGAAGTCGAAGGCGTCTCCGCCGGGCTCTGCGGCGAGTTCCGCCCCGGACATTTCCGCGGCGTGGCCACGGTGGTCGCGATGCTCTTCAACGCCGCCCAAGCGGACGTCGCCGTCTTCGGCCGCAAGGACCTGCAGCAGCTGGCGGTGATCCGCCGCATGGTGCGCGATCTGCACTTTCCCGTCCGGATCATCGCCCACGAGACGATCCGCGAACCCAACGGCGTCGCGATGAGCTCGCGCAACCGCTACCTTTCGGCGGAACAGCTGACGCAGGCGACCGCCATCCCGGCCGCCATGGCAGCCGCGAAGGCGCTGGCCCGCACCGGCGTCACCGACGCCTCCCGGCTGCAAGCCGCCGCGCAAGCGATCTTGGCCGCGCAGCCCGCGCTGAAGCCCCAGTACTGCGAGATCGTCGACCTCGAGACGATGGCACCCGTGGCCTCGACCGCCGGAAAAAGCTGCGCGATCGCCATCGCCTGCCATCTGGGCGCGACGCGGCTGATCGACAACGCCGACCTCTGATCAGGCCAGGCTGAGGTAGACCGCGGCCAGCAGGATCAACGCGCCGATGAGCCGGCGGCTCATGATGGCGCCGCCCACCTGCTTCTCGGAGTTGGCGAACCAATGGCCGACGACCCACACCAGCGCCACGCTCCACAGCCCGCGCGTGTTGTAGAGGACGTTGGTGACGGTGACCTCGTGGTAGACCGCGATGCAATAGGCGATGCCCATCGCCTGCACGGTCAGCAGGGTGCCGCCTCCGAGCGCCCAGACGACCATCGGCCGGGGCATCTGGCGCAAAGGAGCGGAGAAGAACGGGATCAACGTGAAGGACAGCACGCCGACGGTGGCGAACATGACCGGACCGAAGTGGCCGAAGCCAAAGGAGCGCGCCCAGAGCTGCTGCATCACGTCGGTGGCCGCGAAGGCGATCGAGGCGAGGAAGGCGAAGCCGACGCTGACCAGCAGACGTTCACGGTTAGCCCGCCATTCGCCGCCCAGCAGGGCGAGGGCCAGCGTGGTCAGGAAGGTGGCCACCCAGAGCTTCCAGCCGAGCTCCTCGCCGCCGGTGACGAAGACCAGCAGGGCCACGAAGATCACCTTGGTGCCGAGCACCGGCGTCGCGATGGAGATGTCGCCGCGGCTGATCGCGACGAAGGTGAAGACCTGGCCGATGAAGAAGGCCGTCCCGGCCAAGACCGCATGGGTGATGTTGGACGCCGTGAAGGGCTCGCCCCCATGCAGGAGCCAGGTCTGGAACAGGACCGCCCCGATGAGGTTCACGATGAACAGGACCCTCCAGGGATGCCCCCCGTCCATGGCTCGCTTCAGGGCCATGGCGGCGAAGGTGTAGCCGACCGCCGAACAGAGGGGGATGACGATGGAGGCAGGCGAACGCATCAGGCAGGCCCGAACGAACGCCCTTCCCTCCCCGCTGGCGAGTCCGAACCAAGAAAACGCCATGGCCGACCCGTCCCGACCTTGCCCCCGGCCAGACGGCAGGCATGCTGGAGGCATGGGTCACTTTTCTTACAAGAACGAGGCGGTCGACCCGCATCGGAAGCTCCTCTCCGAGCAGCTCGTCCTGGATCTGGAGCATGTCGCGGACGGCCCGCTCCTCGCCCTCGCGAAGCAGATCCCGGGCGGCTACATCCACCGCGGTCCTTTCCTCAAGGCTTCGAAGTGGCTGTTCAAGAAGCGGCTCGTGCATCTGGCGCAGGATGCTTCCGCCGTCGCGGAGCACCTGCCGTGGTTCGCGACCGCGTTGAAGTGGGAGAAAGCCAAGTTCATCGAGCACCTCGATGAACTCGCCGCGACGATCGGCGGGGTCCGCGCCGCCCTGCTTTGCGTGGTCTGGAACAATCAGGCCGAACAGAAGGACGCCGCGCTCCCCGCCGACCTCCTCGGGCGTCTGCTGACGAACGCCAAACCCCAGGGAGCCAAGCCCGAGGCCAAGGCCTGGAAGGCGCTCGTCGCCAAGGTCGGCGGCGCGGTGGAAAAGGAACCCCTCGACTCCGTCGACGCGCTCGACTCGGCCGGCAAGACCGTCCGTCGCCTCCTGACCGAAATCTCCCAGGGTAAGGCCGCCCGCGAAAACGAAGGACGCCAGATCCGTCGCCAGCATGCCAACGAGCTCGAGACGAAGGACGCCGAGATCCGGAAGGTCCGCGACGAAGCCGCCCGCCAGGCGCAGGAAGCGGCCAAGCAGGCCGCCGCCGTGGAGGCCGGCCTCCAGGCCCTGCAAGCCAAGCTGGCCAGCGAAGAAGCCGAAGTGACGCGGCTCCGCGGCGAACTCGACCGCGCCCGCGAACACGTGGCCAAGAAGGCCCGCGAGATCGCGGAGGAACTCCTCTCCGAAGAAGTGCGCCCTTGGCTCGCCGACGCCCGCACGCTGAAATCCGCTTCGGAGGAAGTCGCCAAGCTGCGGCAGCTGACCACCGAGACCGTCGAGAAGGTCCGCAAGGCCCAGCGCGACGCCGACCCCTTCCTGGCGAAGGAGCATGAGCTCCGTCAGGCCATCCCGCAGATGGAGGAGATGCTCAAGCTCCTGCGCCGCTACCTACGCACCGCCGGTCAGGCCCTGCCCGAAGTCGTGGCCTTGGAGAAACGTATCACCGAGCATATCGAGAAGGTCCGCTACGAACTCGAGAAACGCGACCAACCTTCCGATCCCTTCCTCGAACGCATCTCGGCCCGCATCAACGGCGCCGACGCCCGCGAACTGAAGTCGATCGAAGGCGCCCTGCTCCTCGCCGAACAGGCCGGGCTCGTCGACTCGCGCCACGCCGACCTTTACCGCCGCGATCTCCACCGCCGCCGGTCCTACATGGCCGACGTCGCCTTCCATGTGCAGAAGCAGTCCGGCCCGCTCGCGATGCTCGAACGGGCGGTCGCCACGGGCGAACCCGCCCGCCTCGCGCTCGACGCCAACAACTTCGCCTGCCTGCGCCAGGATTACCTCGGCCTGCGCCTGCCGACCAAGAAGAACGCACAGGGCGACAGCCGCTTCCTGCTCGATGCGGCCGCCCGCCAGAAGGTCGTCCAACTCATGGAGAAACTAGCCGACGATGCCCCGGGGCTGCACCTCTGGGTGAGTTTCGACGGCCAGCAGACCGCGCTCAAGACTTCGAACTCGCGGGTGCGCGTCACCTTCAGCCGCGCCGGCGCCAAGGCCGACCACGACATCATGGACCTGGTGGCCAAGGACAAGACCGTCGAAGCGCCGTGGTTCGTCGTCTCCGACGACATCGAGGTGCGCGATGCCACCTCCCGCGAAGGGGCTTACATCATCTACAACGACGCGTTGATCCAGCTGCTGGTCAACCGCGGCATCCGGGCCTGAAACAAGACGGGCGCATCCTGCGATGCGCCCGTGCGGAAGGAAGCCGGCGGCCGGCTTACTTCTTCTTCTTGGCCGGAGCCGACGTCAGGGGCGGAGGCAGCACGCCCACGAAACCCTCCGCCTTGAGGCCAGGGTGGAACATGTTGTTAGAGTACTTGCTAGGAATCCACTCGACGAGCGGCGTGACGTCGGCCTTCGCCGGCACGTCGAGCCCGAGGCCCCAGTAGACGCCATTCACGAGCAGGCGGCGAAGCGACTCGTCCTTGAGGTCGGTGGCAGCTCCCATCGTGGTGGTCAGCACGCGATTCTTGGTACCGGCGGCGTTGGCGACCTCGCGGGTCCAGGCCACGGGCATCGCGGGAGAGTTCACGCCCTGCTCCTTCTTATCTTTGGTATTCTTGGAGCGCTCGCTGAGCGGGTCTTCGGGGTTCATGCCCTTGAGCACGAGGCCGCGGAGAAGGACCTGCACGTCGGCCGGAGGATTGGCTTCGTAGACGTCGGTGTCGCCGAAGATCTGGCCGACGCCGTTGAGGACGGCGAGCTTCTCGGCGCCGGGCTCGATGACCGTGCGGGTGGCCTCCGACTTATGGTTGCCCCAGTGGCTGACCCAGGTCTCACCGAGCACCTTGCGGCCGAATCCACCTTCGTTGTTCCAATTGTAAGCGATGAAGGCGCTGTCCTTCGGGATGCCGGCGAACGCATGCGTGCTGGTGCGGGTGGCGACGATCGGAATGCCACGCTTGAGGGCGGCGTCGAACTTCGCGAGCGCGGCTTCGTTCCACTTACGGAAGCGTAGGCCGAGCACGAGGGCGTCGGCGGTGTCGAGGGCTTCGGGCTTTCCAAGCGAGGCCGTATTGTTCGGATTGATCACGCCTTCGTCGTGCGAGAAGAGCACGGTGCACTTGAAGCCGTGGCGCTCGGACAGGATGCGGGCGAGCATCGGCATCGACTCTTCGGAGCGATACTCTTCATCGCCCGAGAGCAGCACGACGTGCTTGCCGGCGCCCGGACCCTTGCCGGCGGGGAATTCCAGCCAGCCAGGACCGGCGGTGAAGGCCTCCGCGGCGACGGCCGGGAGCGCGAGGACGAGGGCGGCCAAGGCGGCCCACAGGTGGAGATGACGCTTCATGGGGTGGAAGCTTCAGATTGACCGAGCGAAGGGCGGTTTCAAGCGCCCTGTGCCGAGGCCGGGTTTTATTTCCGCTCGTTAGCGGACTTCTTCGGCGCGAACGGATCCGGACGCAGGACCTCCTGCCGTCCGTCCGAATAGGTCGTGACCTGGTTGCCGAACGGGTCCTTACGGGTCGTGGCCCGGGTGCCGTCGCTGAACGTCGTGGTCGAACCACCGAACGGATCCGGACGCGTCGTGGCGGCGACGCCGTTGCTGTAACGTGTCGTCGAGCCACCGAACGGGTCGGGTCGGGTCGTGGCCGTGATGCCGTTGCTGTAGCGCGTGGTCGAGCCTCCGAAGGGGTCCGGCGTCTTCACCGCCGTGACGCCATTGTCGTAACGGGTCTGCGTCCGGCCCAAGGCGTCGGCGCCCTTGACGCCGGCCCGCGGGTTCTCGCCCGTCCGCGGATCCGCCTTGATGACGGCGGAAGGCTTCGGCTCCGGCTTCGCCGGTTCCGTGCGGGCGTCCTCCTTCTTCGGCGCGGCCGAAGCGAAGGCAGAGACGAGCAGACCGGCGGCGAGGATCGCAAGGAGTCTCATGAGGATGACTCTATTAGAATGTGAGAATGAAGGAACGCAAGCCGCGCGCCTCCCGCAAAACAGGAAGGGCGGGCGCCTCACGACGCCCGCCCTTCGCTCAGAGGACCGCAGTCCTTTAGGCGATGATCTTCTCGACCGCCTTGCCGAAGTTATCGGTGAGGCGGAAGTCACGACCGTTGTAGCGGTAGGTGAGCTTGGTGTGATCGAAGCCGAGGAGGCGGAGGATGGTGGCGTGGAGGTCATGCACGTCGACGCCGTCAGCGGCGACCTGGGAGCCGATTTCGTCGGTCTCGCCGTAGTGCATGCCGCCCTTGACGCCGCCGCCGGCCATCCAGCAGCAGAAAGCCTTGGAGTGGTGGTCGCGACCGGAAGCCTGGTTGACGCGTCCAGCGGTGGTCGGGGTGCGGCCGAATTCTCCGCCCCAGATGATCAGGGTCTGGTCGAGGAGACCGCGCTGCTTGAGGTCGGCGATGAGGGCCGCGGCCGGTCCGTCGATGGCTTCGGCCTTGCCGGCGATCGAGGTGAAGAGGTTGGTGTGGTGGTCCCAGCCGCCGGCGTCGACCTGGACGAAACGGACGCCGCGCTCGACGAGGCGACGGGCGCAGAGGAGCTTGGCGCCGAGGTCGGTCTTGCCGTACATCTCGCGGGTCTTCTCAGACTCCTTGGAGATATCGAAGGCGTCGGTGGCCGCGGTCTGCATGCGGAAGGCGAGCTCGAAGGATTCGATGCGGGCTTCGAGCTGCTCGTCCTTCTGGACGGTCTGCATGTGGCGCTCGTTGAGCTGGCGGACGAGGTCGAGCTGCTTGCGCTGCGCGTCCTGCGTGGTGAATTCGCTCTGGAGGTTGGCGATGATCTTGTTCGCCGGAGCACCGGGGCGGAAGGAGGTGTTGGCGCCCTGGTAGAGGGACGGGAGGAAGGCCGAAGCGCGGGCGTCGGAGCTGCCGCCGAGGGAGACGAAGCCCGGGAGGTCCTGGCTTTCGGTACCGAGACCGTAGAGGACCCAGGAGCCGAGGGAAGGCTTGGAGAGGATCGCCGAGCCGGTGTGCATCAGCTTGGCGGCCGGGCCGTGGGCCGGGATGCCCTGGTGCAGCGAGCGGATGACGCACATTTCGTCAGCCACGCCCTGGAGCTTCGGGAAGATCTCGGAGATCTCGAGGCCGGACTTGCCGGACTTCTTGAACTCGAACGGAGTCGGGAAGAGGACGCCGTTCATGCCGGCGGCCGACATGTCGGCGAGTTCCTTCATCTTCGGCTTCGGATCGAAGGTGTCGAGGTGCGAGGGAGCGCCGCCCGCGAAGATGTGGATGACGTGCTTGGCCTTGGCGGCGAGCGGAGCCTTGCGGGGCTTGAGGTTGGCCATCACTTCGGCCTGGGCGTCGGTGACGAGGTAGTCGGCGACCATGGTGCCGAAGGCGAGCGTGCCCATGCCGAGGCCGGTCTGGCGCAGGAACTCGCGGCGCGAGTTCGGGGTGGGGACGTAATTTCCGCAGCTGGAATCTTTCATGGGGAGGGTGAGGTTGGTGAGATTGTGGGGGGCTATTGTAGAAAAACAACTCTTTCGAGCGTGGGGGATTTAATTCAGGTAGACGAACTCGTTGGAGCAAATCATGGACTGGGCCAGCATGACCCACGGGTTGGAAGGCTCCTTACGGGAGACCATTTCCGTGTTATTCACGATTTTTCCGCCTTTAACCGAGGTCTCGAGCTTCACTTCCGGGACCGAGGGACCCTTGGCGACCGCGGCCTTGTCGGCCTTGGTCTTGGCGACCCGTTCGGCCTTGGCCCGGGAGGCCTTATCTCCCTTGGAGGTAGCCTGGGCCGGCGGCTCGTCGATGTAACCGGCGATACGGGCCACGAACTCACGGGCGATCTGGCGCTCCTGCACGGTGGGCGAACGCTGGTACATGATGCGGTAGAGCTGGGTGATGCGCTCGTCATCGGACGTGGCCTTGGCCATCTCGGCGCGGGAGTTCACGTTGCGGGCGACTTCGATGGCCAGCGGATTGTTCATGAAGAACAACGCCTGCTGCGGCACGATGGTGGAGCTGCGCATGGAGTTCGCCATGTTCGGATCGGCGAAGTCGAACTGCGACTGCAACTCGCTGAGCTTGTCGCGGTCGATGAAGCCGTAGATCGTGCGACGGTAGCTGTAAGGCTCGTCGGTGATATTGACGGCGCGGCCGCCCATGGCGCGGTCGAGCTTGCCGGAGAGGAGCAGCATCGAGTCGCGGATGCTCTCGAAGTCCAGGCGGCGCAGGTTGGCATGCCAGAGGAACTTGTTGCCGCCGTCGATCTTGGTCGGGTCCACCCCGGACTTCTGCGTCAGCATGACGTTGGTGCTGGGGTTGGCGGACTGACGGTAGGCGGCGGAGAGGAGGATACGCTTGTGCATCTTCTTGATGGACCAGCCGCTCTCGACGAACGTCGTGGCCATCCAGTCGAGCAGTTCCGGATGCGTGGGGGCTTCGGACATGTTGCCGAAGTCGTCAGGCGAGGAGACGATGCCGGCGCCGAAGTGATGCGCCCAGAGACGGTTCACGAGCACGCGGGCCGTGAGCGGATTGGTGCGGCTGGCGATGGCGAGGGCGAGCTCGCGGCGGCCGCTGCCTTCGTAGAACGGCAGGCGGTCCGGGCCGGCGAGGACCTCGAGGAACTGGCGCGGGGCCACGGGGCCGCGCTTGTTGCGGTCACCGCGGATGTAGACGTTGCTGTCGCGGGGCTTCTCGACGTCGGTGATGACCATCGCCGTGCCGGGGCCGCCCGGGTGGGTGATGTCGAGCGCGTTGATGTCCGCGAACTTGAAGTAGCGGGTCGGCTTGTTGTTGTTGACGAAGGTCGAGCTGATCGGGACCTGTCCGGAGGAACAGAAGTCGCGGCTTTCGGTGAGACGCTCGAGGATGGTGACGGAGCGGATGTCCTCGACGTCCGGCAAGGGCCAGGGGAAGGCGGCCAGCTGGGCGACGGCGGGGTCGTCCTTCTCGCCCTTACGACCGGGCTGGCTGCGCAGCTGGACGTGGGCGAGGATCTTGTCGCGGTGCTTCTTGAAGGCGGCCTGATAGGCGAGCGCCACCTCGTCGAGGGACTTCGGCTTGAGGCCACGGAGGGCTTCGGCGATGAGCGGATTGACCGGAGCCTTCGGGTCGGCGAGCGCGGCTTCGAGGATGGCGGGGGCCTTCTGCGCGAACCCCTCGGCGCCGACGCGCTTCAGGCGGACGAGCGGTCCGGTGATCGGGTGGTCCGGGCGGCCCATGACGGCGGCGAAGGAGGCGCTGAGCTCGCGGCTTTCGCCGAGGTCGTATTTCTTGAGGATATCGAAGCCGGCGGTGCTGCGGAAGCCGCCGACCATGGCGGCCAGGGAGCGCGGAGCGAACTCGCGATGGAAGGCGGCCTGCATGGCGACCAGATGCTTATAGTAACCCTGCGCGGTCTCTTCGATGAGGGCGGCGAGGCGCTTCTCGTAGTCGGCGCGGTAGGCGTTGGTCGGGGCGTTCTTGCCGACGAGCAACGGATCGCGGATGACGGGGTTCGTCTGCGGCTCGATTACGGAGGCGAAGATGCCGTGGAGCGAGTAGTAGTCGGCCGCCGGGATCGGGTCGAACTTGTGGTCGTGGCAACGGGAGCAGGAGACGGTCAGGCCGAGGAAGCCCTTGGTCGTGGCGTCGATGCGCTCGTCGATGGTGTCGTCGTTGTTCTGGAAGCGCTTGCCGACGGTGACGAAGCCGAGCGCGGCGAGGCGCGGATCATCCTTGGCGAGGTCGGGCAGGCGGTCGGCCGCGAGCTGCTCGATGATGAACTGGTCGTAAGGCTTGTCGGTGTTGAAGGCGTCGATGACGTAGTCACGGTAGGTCCAGGAGCTGTCGAAGGTCTCGATGGTGCCGTTGCGCTTCAGGCCCTTGGTGTCGGAGTAGCGGGCGGTGTCGAGCCAGTGACGGGCCCAGCGTTCGCCGTAGTGGGGCGAGGCGAGCAGGCGGTCGACGGTGCGTTCGACGACGCTGGCCACGGCGCGGACGGGCTGGCCTTTGCGCGCGGCCATGGCGTCGAAAGCGAGCGCCGAGTCGTAATCACGCGAGAAGGCGTCGACCTCGACGCTCGTGGGCGGCAGGCCGATCAGGTCGTAGGAGAGGCGACGCAGCAGGGCTTCGCCGTCGGCGGCCGGGCTGGGCTTGAGGCCCTTCTCGTCGAGCTTGGCCAAGATGAAGGCGTCGACCTCGTTCTGGCACCAGGCGGGA
>CALPIW020000028.1 GCA_943323725.2 Polynucleobacter meluiroseus
AGCGGCCGACCTGCTGCACGAAGAGCTGCATCGCCGGGCCGGACTTGTCGGCGGCGGCAGGGAAGCCCGTCATGATGCAGGCGTCCTTGATGTCGGTAACCCAACCGGGGGTGATGCGCACGCCGTTGACATAGCTGCCGTCGCCGACGACGCCGAGGATGGTCTTCTTCGCGGTGAAGTCGTGGATCACGCCGAGGACAGGCTCTTGGCCGCGCATAAGTCCGAGCGACACACAGGTGGAGGGCTGCCGGCGGAGATAGTTGTAGGTGCCGTCGAGCGGGTCGACGACCCAGTAGAGGCTGTCGCCGTCGAAGAGGGAGGCGTCACCGCCGAGCTCTTCGCCGATCACCGGGATCCCCGTGGCCTTGAGTCGGTCGCGGACCAGGTGCTCCGAATCGACGTCAGCCTGCATCTTCACGTCGTCATCCGTCGAAGCGTTGACTTTCATCTGGGCGCCCTTGGCGAGCAGGTCGCCGGCGGCGATGGCCGTGGCCAGGGCGACGGATTTCAGGTCTTCGAGGGAGAGCGTGCTCACGAGGGCAGGGTGGGTCGCGCGGGCTCCCTCGGCAAACCTAAGATACCCGCCAACAAGAAGCCCGACTCGAGGAGTCGGGCTTCGGCGGTCGATGGGGGTCGGGCTTACGGGAGCTCCGACTTGCCCATCAGGAACTTGTCGCACTCGCGGGCGGCGCCACGGCCTTCGTTGAAGGCCCAGACGA
Source organism: Polynucleobacter meluiroseus (assembly GCA_943323725.2). Lineage (GTDB taxonomy): Bacteria > Verrucomicrobiota > Verrucomicrobiia > Opitutales > UBA953 > UBA953. The sequence goes on from CALPIW020000028.1 coordinate 720, forward strand.
CGAGGGACTGGCCGCGACGGCAGTCACCGGCGGCGAAGACGCCCGGGACGTTGGTCACGTACTTCTCGTGTTCGGCCTTCGCGTTGGAGCGGGCGTCGCGTTCGATGCCGAAGGCTTCGAGGAGCGGCTGTTCCGGACCCATGAAGCCCATGGCGAGGAGGACGAGCTGAGCCGGGCGGACCTTCTCGGTGCCGGCGATCTTCTGGGGTCCGAAGACGCCCTTTTCGTCCTTCTTCCACTCGACTTCGACCGTATGGACTTCCTTGAGGTTGCCCTGTTCGTCGGCGACGAACTTCGTGGCCGTGGTGAGGTAGACGCGGGGATCGGAGCCGTACTTGGCGGCGGCTTCTTCCTGGCCGTAGTCGACCTTGTAGGTCTTCGGCCATTCCGGCCAGGGGTTGTCCTTGGCGCGGGTGGTGGGGGCCTTCGCCATGATCTCGAGCTGGATGACGGACTTGCAGCCGTGGCGGAGCGAGGTGCCCACGCAGTCGGTGCCGGTGTCGCCGCCGCCGATGATCACGACATCCTTGCCCTTGGCGGTGATGGTCGCGTCGGGGGACTTGCCGTCCAGGAGGTTCTTCGTGTTGGCGTGGAGGAACTCCATCGCGAGATGGATGCCCTTGGCGTCACGGCCGGGGAGGGGGAGGTCGCGGCCCTTGGTGGCGCCGACGGTGAGGATGACCGCGTCGAAGTCCTTGCGGAGCTGTTCGGGCGAGACGTCGACGCCGACGTTGACCCCGCACTTGAAGGTCACGCCTTCGGCTTCGAGCAGGGAGATGCGGCGCAGCACGACGTCCTTCTTGTCGAGCTTCATGTTCGGGATGCCGTACATCAGCAGGCCGCCCGGACGGTCGGAGCGTTCGAAGACGGTGACGTTATGGCCGGCGTAGTTGAGCTGCGCGGCGGCGGAGAGGCCGGCGGGTCCGGAGCCGATGACGGCGACCTTCTTGCCGGTACGCTTCGACGGGGCGCGGGGGATGACCCAGCCGTTCTCGTAGCCCTTGTCGATGATCGAGACTTCGATGTTCTTGATCGTGACGGCCGGCTTGTTCATGCCGAGCACGCAGGAGCCTTCGCACGGGGCGGGGCAGACGCGGCCGGTGAATTCCGGGAAGTTGTTGGTCTTGTGGAGGCGTTCCAGCGCTTCGCGCCAGAGGCCGCGGTAGACGAGGTCGTTCCACTCGGGGATCAGGTTGTTGATCGGGCAGCCGCTGGCCATCCCGCTGATGAGCTTGCCCGTGTGGCAGAACGGCACGCCGCAGTCCATGCAGCGGGCGCCCTGTTTCTGGAGCTTCTCGTCGGAGTGATGGTGGTGGATCTCCTTCCAATCGCCGATGCGGGTGAGGGCATCGCGGTCAGGCGGGAGTTCGCGCTGGTATTCGACAAATCCGGTAGGTTTTCCCATGGTGCAGAAGGTGCTTGGTGTGGACGAGGTGGGTGATCAGCCGCCGCCGACGCGGGCGAGGTCGCGCGAGTTGATCTCGAAGGCTTCGTTGAGGGCGGCGTCGCCGCTGAGGCCCTTGGCCTGGGCCGTCGCGATGGCCTGGAGGACGCGCTTGTAGTCCTTCGGCATCACCTTGACGAACTTGGCGAGGGAGGCGTCCCAGTTGGCGAGGAGCTTCTTGGCCTTCTGGCTGCCGGTGAGCTCGGCGTGGCGCTCGACGAGGCCGCGGAGTTCGGCCGCATCGTTGGCGTCAGGCTTCTCGAGGCCGACCATCTGCTTGTTGCAGCGGACGGCGAAGTCGCCCTTTTCGTCGAGCACGTAGGCCACGCCGCCGCTCATGCCGGCGGCGAAGTTGCGGCCCGTGGCGCCGAGGATGACGACGCGACCGCCGGTCATGTATTCGCAGCCGTGGTCACCCACGCCTTCGACGACGGTGGTGACGCCGGAGTTGCGGACGCAGAAACGTTCACCGGCCATGCCGCGGAAGAACGCTTCGCCGGAGGTCGCGCCGTAGAGGGCGACGTTACCGAGGATGATGTTGTCTTCGGCGGGGAAGGTCGCCTTGGCGTCAGGGTAGACGATCACGCGTCCGCCGCTGAGGCCCTTGCCGACGTAGTCGTTGGCGTCGCCTTCGAGTTCGATGGTCACGCCCGGGGGGACGAAGGCGCCGAGGGACTGGCCCGCGCTACCCTTGAACTTCAGGTGGATGGTGCCGTCCGGCAGGCCGTCAGGATGGCGCTTGGTGATCTCGTTGCCGAGGATCGTGCCGACGACGCGGTGGGTGTTCTTGATTTCGCCTTCGTAGCGGACGGGCTCGCCCTTCTCGATGGCCGGCTGGCACTTCGCCAGGAGGACGGAGAGGTCGAGGCCCTTCTCGAGGCCGTGGTCCTGCTTCTCGGTGCAGAAGCGACCCACTTCGGGTCCGGCCTTCGGCGAGTAGAGGAGCTTGGAGAGGTCGATGCCCTTGGCCTTCCAGTGGTCGACGGCGTGACGCGCTTCGAGGGCGTCGGTGCGGCCGACCATCTCGTTGAGCGTGCGGAAGCCGAGCTGGGCCATGATCTCGCGGACTTCCTGGGCGATGAAGCGCATGAAGTTCACGGTGTCCTCCGGACGGCCGGTGAAGTTCTTGCGGAGCTCAGGGTCCTGGGTGGCGACGCCGACCGGGCAGGTGTTGAGGTGGCAGACGCGCATCATGATGCAGCCGAGGGTCACCAGCGGGCCCGTGGCGAAGCCGAACTCTTCGGCGCCGAGGAGGGCGGCGATGACGACGTCACGGCCGGTCTTCAGCTGGCCGTCGGTCTCGACGACGATGCGGGAGCGGAGGTTGTTGAGGACGAGGGTCTGGTGGGTCTCGGCGAGGCCGAGTTCCCACGGCAGGCCGGCGTGCTTGATGGAGGTCTGGGGCGAAGCGCCCGTGCCGCCGTCGAAGCCGGAGATGAGGACGACGTCCGCGTGCGCCTTCGCCACGCCCGTGGCGATGGTGCCGACGCCGACTTCCGAGACGAGCTTCACGCTGACGCGCGCGGCGCGGTTGGCGTTCTTCAGGTCATGGATGAGTTCCGAAAGGTCCTCGATCGAGTAGATGTCGTGGTGCGGGGGAGGGGAGATGAGGCCGACGCCGGGGGTCGAGTGACGGACCTTGGCGATCGGAGGGTAGACCTTGCCGCCGGGGAGCTGGCCGCCTTCGCCGGGCTTCGCGCCCTGGGCCATCTTGATCTGGATCTCCTTGGCGTTGGTCAGGTAGCGGCTCGTGACGCCGAAGCGGCCGGAAGCGACCTGCTTGATGGCGGAGTTCTTGGAATCGCCCTGCTCGTTGGTCCAGGTGAAGCGCGCCGGGTCTTCGCCGCCTTCGCCGGTGTTGGACTTGCCGCCGATACGGTTCATCGCGATCGCGAGGGCTTCGTGGGCTTCGGAGGAGATGGAGCCGTAGCTCATCGCGCCCGTCTTGAAGCGCTTCAGGATGTTCTCGATCGACTCGACCTCGTTGATGTCGACCGGCGTGCGGGCCTTGAACTGGAGCAGGCCGCGCAGCGTGAAGATCTGCTTCATCTGGTCGTTCACCAGGTTGGTGTAGACCTTGAAGGTGTCGTAGTTGTTCGTGCGGACGGCCTTCTGCAGCGAGTGGATCACCTGCGGGCTGAAGAGGTGGCCTTCGCCTTCGTTGCGCCACTGGTAGTCGCCGCCGACCTCGAGGGTGGCGGGGGTGTCGACGCGATCAGGGAAGGCGTTGCGATGGCGGGTAAGGGTCTCCTCGGCGATCGCGGCGACGTCGGCGCCCTCGATGCGGGTGGCCGTGCCGGTGAAGTACTTGTCGACGACCTTCTGCTGGAGGCCGACGCACTCGAAGATCTGGGCGCCGAGGTAGCTCTGGATGGTCGAGATGCCGATCTTGGAGGCGACCTTGACGATGCCCTTGGTGGCGGCCTTCACGTAGTTCTTGCAGGCGGTGTAGTGGTCGACGCCGACCAGCAGGCCCTGCTTGATCATGTCGTCGAGGGTCTCGAACGCCAGGTAGGGGTTGATGCCCGCGCAACCGTAGCCGATGAGCGTGCAGAAGTGGTGCACTTCGCGCGGTTCGCCGGACTCGAGGATGAGGCCGACCTTGGTGCGCTTGCCTTCGCGGATCAGGTAGTGGTGCAGGCCGGAGACGGCGAGCAGGGGCGGGATGGCGGCGTTGTTACGGTCGACGCCGCGGTCGCTCAGGATGATGAGGTTGATGCCCGCGTCGATGTGGAGGCCGGCCTGGCGGCAGACTTCGTCCATGGCCAGCTCGAGGCCCTTGGCGCCGGACTTGGCGTCGAAGAGGGTCGGGATGGTGACGGACTTGAACTGGCCGTGGGCGACGTGGCGGAGCTTGGCGAGTTCCTCGTTGGTGAGGATCGGCGACTGGAGCTCGATCAGGTGGCAGCTGCCGGGGTTCGGGTCGAGGAGGTTGCGCTCCGGTCCGATCGTGGTGACGGAGGAGGTGACGATCTCTTCGCGGATGCAGTCGATCGGCGGGTTGGTGACCTGGGCGAAGAGCTGCTTGAAGTAGTCGTAGAGGAGCTTCGACTTGTTCGACATCACGGCGAGCGGGATGTCGGTGCCCATCGAGCCCATGGCTTCGACGCCGTCTTTGGCCATCGGGACGAGCAGCTTGCGCTGGTCTTCGAAGGTGTAACCGAAGGCGAGCTGGCGCTGGACGGTGTTGCTGTGGGTCGGGGCGGGCTCGGCGGGGCCGTCGGCGATGTCGGCGAGCTTGATGAGGTTCTTGTCGAGCCAGGCGCGGTAGGGCTTCTGGGAGGCGATCTGCTGCTTGATCTCCTCGTCGGCGACGATGCGACCTTCTTCCATGTTCACCAGGAACATGCGGCCCGGCTGGAGGCGGCCCTTGGAGGCGACGTTGGCGGGGTCGATCGGGAGCACGCCGGCTTCGGAGCCCATGATGACGAAGTCATCCTTGGTCACGTAGTAGCGGGAAGGGCGGAGGCCGTTGCGGTCCAAGGTGGCGCCGATCATCGTGCCGTCCGTGAAGACGACGGAGGCGGGGCCGTCCCAGGGCTCCATGAGGCAGGAGTTGTATTCGTAGAAGGCCTTCTTCTCGGCGCTCATGGATTCGTGGCCGTTCCACGGCTCGGGAATCATCATCATCATGGCCTCGGGCAGCGAGCGGCCGCCCATGACGACCAGCTCGAGGACGTTGTCGAACTTGGCGGAGTCGGAACCGTTGGGGTTCACGATCGGGAGGATCTTCGGGAGTTCCTTGCCGAACAGCGGGCTGGCCAGCAGGGGCTCGCGGGCCTTCATCCAGTTGACGTTGCCGTTGAGGGTGTTGATTTCGCCGTTGTGCGCGATGTAGTGGTACGGGTGCGCACGCTCCCAGCTCGGGAAGGTGTTGGTCGAGAAGCGCGAGTGGACGAGCGCGAGGGCGGTGTCCATCGACTTGTCGGCGAGGTCGGTGAAGTACTTGCCGACCTGTTCGGGCATGAGCATGCCCTTGTAGATGATGGTGCGGCAGGACAGGGAGCTGGCGTAGTAGAACTCGTCCTTGCCGGCGCCGCGGATCTGGTGGTGGGCCTGCTTGCTCAGGATGAAGAGCTTGCGCTCGAAGTCCTGGTCGGTGGCGCAATCGGCCGGGCGGCCGAGGAAGGCCTGGCGGACGACAGGCTCGCTGCTGACGGCGGTCTTGCCGAGGGAGGAGTTGTCGACGGGGACGGTGCGCCAGCCGAGGACGGAGAGGCCGAGGGACTTGGCGAGGTCGGTGAAGGTGGCCTCGGTCGCCGCGCGGATCTTGGCGTCCGGGGAGACGTAGAGCATGCCCACGCCGTAGTGACCCGGCTTGGGGAGGTTGGCCGGACCGTGCTTGGCGAAGAAACCGTGGGGGAGCTGGAGCAGGATGCCCGCGCCGTCACCGGTGTTGGTCTCACAGCCGCAGGCGCCTCGGTGGTCGAGGTTCACCAGGATGGTGAGGGCCTGCTGGATGATATCGTGCGAACGCTTGCCCTTCATCTGGCAAACGAAGCCGACGCCGCAGGCGTCATGCTCAAACTGGGGGTCGTAAAGACCCTGTTTTTCGGGAAGTCCGGGATTCTTCATTTCTGGTGTGGGCAAAAGTGGTCGGATGGGCTGGCGGCTGAGCCGCCGGGTGCCTTGGCGGTGACCGCAAGACGCCTAAATCTAGTGGGCAATAATCCCCCTCTGTCAAAGGCAACTTGTGGATTGGTCCGAGGGGGGCGGAGCCGGGTTTTCGTGCCAAGTTCCCGGGCCGACAAACGCTCGGCTGCTTTTGGTTATTTTTGTTAGGAAAAAGCCCAAAGTGCGACACGGCGCCGACCGCATCTGACGCCGACCGCCAGGGTTCGCCCGCCTGCGTCTCCCTTGACTTTGCCGCCCGTCCGCCCGACACCCCAAGGCATGAAAGCCGACAACGACCTTTACCGACAGTTGCGCGAGTTGCCGGCCGCCCAGCTCTGGACCGTCGAGGTCCCGAAGTTCGACCAGCTCGGCCCGAAGGAGCGCAACCAGCAGGTCGCCCTGGTCCGGGCCGTGGGCGTGGTCTTCTCGACCTCCCGCAATCCGGAGATGAAAGCCGCCGTGAAGGCCTGGATGATCGGCCTCCTGCAGGATCCCTCCGAGAAGATCCGCCGCTACGCCACCGCTGCCATCCCGAAGCTCGGGGGTGACGAGGAGTCCGAGCGCAAGCTGATCGACATCCTTAAGACCACCGACGTCGACCGGGAGAAGAAGAAGGTCGCCTCGGCCCTCGAGAAGATCGGCGGCGCGGCGACCCTTAAGGCGGTTTCCGGCTCCGGCGAAAAACTGATCGACGAACAGAAGGTCCGCGCGAGCGTGGCCCGACAGGGTGGCCCGAGCAACGTCCGCCAGGACGCCGTCGTGCCGAAGCACCCCGGCCTGCGCCTTCACCTGCGCTGCCGCAAGGGTCTTGAATCCATCGTGGCCGACGAGGTGCGCGAAGACGAAAGCCGCGGCGGCAAGTTCCGCGTAGTCGAAGTCCGCGGCTGCTTCGTGGTGGTCGAGCCGAAGGACGCCTTCACGCTCGCCGAACTTTATCAGTTGCGCTGCTTCGATACGGCGGCCTTCTTCCTCGCCTTCATCCGTCAGCCGGGTTCGGCCGAAGCGCTCGAGGTGCTGGCGAAGGCCATCGCTTCGCCGCTTACCGAGAAGCTGATGCTGGCGCTCACGCAGGGCGCGGCCCGCTATCGCCTAAGTATGGTGTCCGAAGGTAATCACGACGACGCTGTCGCTAAGGTAGCCAAGAAGGCTTTCGAGCTGAATCCGCGCGTGCTCAATGACGCCCGCGAATCCCCGTGGTCGGTCGACGTGCATTTCGATGAGCGTAGCGCGCTGGTGGAACTGCGTCCGCGCATCTCGCCTAACCCGCGTCTCTATTACCGCACCGACGCCGTCAATGCGGCCTCGCATCCGCCGCTCGCGGCCTGCCTGGTGCGCGTCGCCGGACGTCAGGAAAAGGAAATCGTCTGGGATCCGTTCTGCGGTTCCGGTCTGGAGCTTATCGAGTCGGCCTTGGCCGGCGGGGTGGGGCAGGTGGTCGGCACGGACATCGATCCGGCCGCGATCGCGATCGCCGAGGCCAACTTCAAGGCCGCCAAGCTGCCGGGCACCAAGGCCGCGTTCCATGCGTGCGACTTCCGTGACATCATCCGGATCCCGGAACTCGATCGCGGCAAGGTCTCGCTGGTGATCTCGAATCCGCCGCTCGGCCGCCGCGTGCGCGTGCCGAACATGCACGGCCTCTTCACCGACCTCTTCAAGATCGCGTCCGAAGTCCTGCGTCCGAACGGACGTCTCGTCTTCGTGAACCCGCTACGCCTCTCGTCCGTCGACCCGACCCTGCGTCTGGAATCCAGCCGAACCGTCGACCTCGGCGGCTACGATTGCCGACTCGAGGTCTACCGTAAGCGCTGAGCCGCCATGAGGACGACCCTGCGCGCCAGCTTGTTCGTCCTCGTCGCGTTTCTCCTCGGTTGCGCCGAACCTAAGCCGGAAGTCCTCCAGGCGGAGACGCATCTGGCAGCGCTCCGTAGCGCTGGGCTCGTGCCTAAGGCCTTGGGCGATATCGAGGTCGCGGCGGTCCGTCGGATCCAGCCGCTGCCCACGCGTTGGGTGCGGTCAGGCCGTCCGTTCTGGTGGGCCGAGCTGCGTTGTGACGACGGGTCGGCGGGGCATCTGGCCTGGATGGATGACGGACGACTCATCGACATCAGTTTAGACGGGCTGAGGGAAGTGATCTCACCGCAGGCGTTCGCCTTGGTGGGCGTGCCTCCGATCCAGCAGTTTCCGCTGAAAGCGCCGGACGGCACGCCGGTGGCCTCGGGATGCGTGCCGACGGCGGGCGCCAGCCTCATCGCTTTCTGGTCGTCTCGACCCGGCGCCGCGGCCTGGGGCGGGGCAGGGGAGCAGGACTTGGTCCGTCGCTTACGTAGCCGGATGCGGATGGGGGTCATCCCGGACCTCGAAGGTTATACGGACGGCAAGATGTCCCTCGCGGGCGCCTTTCCGGATGAGCTCGCCGAAGCCCTGCAGGCCGATGCAGATGAGCGGGGTGTCGATGTCGACGTCGCGCTTTCAGGCTATGACCGCCAGCTCCTTGGCGCCGAACTTTCCGCCGGCCGACCCGTGCTGGTCTCTTGCGTGGTGCTCCTGCCGCGTAAGCCTGAGCTCAGCTGGGGTCATCAGGTCGTCGGGGTCGGTCGCGCCGAGGTCGGCGGCGCCCATTACGTCGGCGTCATCGATAACTTCTTCACGCCGCGGATTCCTGGAAGCATCCGCTGGATCGCGGAGGACCGCGTCGGCCAGCTCGTGCTCGTGCGGCCGAGGCGCTGAGGAGCTTGATTTGGCCTCGGCGCGGACCTTCGTGTTCCATGCTTCCCAGAGCCCGGCGAGTTCCTTGAGCTTGGCCGGTTCGCTTGTCGCGAGGTCCTTCATCTCGCCGACGTCGGCCTCGAGGTCGAAGAGATGCTGAGCGCCTTGCTGGTCGCGGACGTATTTCCATTGGCCGGAGCGCACGGCGGCCTGCTTGGCGATGGCGAAGAAGAGGTTCTCGTGAGGGGCCGCCGGAGTCGGCGCGCCGAGGAATGGCGTCAGGTCGATGCCATCGAGGCCGGCGGGCGCCGGGATGGCGGCGGCGGCGAGGCAGGTCGGCAGAATATCGAGCGAGCTGACCGGATGGGCGAAGGCCCGGCCGGCGGGCCACTTGGCCGGATAGCGCGCGAGGAAGGGGACGCGGATGCCACCTTCGAAGAGGTTCCACTTATAGTCCCGGAGGGGAGTGTTCTCGCTGCGGACTTCCGGGTGGCCGCCGTTGTCGGCGAAGAAGAAGACCAGCGTGTCTTGTTCCAGTCCGGCCGCCTTCAGGCTGTCGAGGATGCGGCCGACGGCTTCGTCCAGCGCCACGATGGTGGCGACCGTGTCGGCCCGGGCGGTGTCGCCGGGGAATTGCGCGGCATAGCGGGCCGCTTCGCCCGGCCGGGCCGTGAAGACTTTCGGAATATCGACCACCTTGCCGGCGGCCTGGCCTGCTTCCAGATCTTTAAGATGAACCATTGCGTCCTTCGTAGTGCGGAGGATGTGCGGGGCGTTGAAGGTCACCGTCAGGGCGAAAGGCCGATCGGCATGACGTCGGATGAAGCTCTCCGCCTCACGCGCGAAGAGGTCGGTGCTGTATTCCGTGAACTGCTCGACCTTGCCATCGCGCATCAGCTTAGGCCGGAAGAAGTCGATGAACGGGCTGGAGGTGGCCGACACCAACGATTCGTCGAAGCAGCCACGATCATGAGGCATCGGGCCGGCGCTGTGCCACTTGCCGATGATGCCCGTGCGGTAGCCGGCAGACTTCAGCAGGCCCGGGAGGAGCGGAATATCCGTCGGGATGCCGTCGCGGTTGCCGTTGAAGCCGAAGCGCTGTTGGTAACGACCGCTGAGGAAGCCGGCCCGGGACGGTCCGCAGAGCGGGGCGGTGACGTAGCCCGAGGTGAACTTGACCCCCTCCTTGGCGAGGCGGTCGATGTTCGGCGTTTTCACCACGTCGCGGAAGAGGCAGCTCACGTCGCCGCTGCCCAGGTCATCGACCAGCATGATGACGACGTTAGGCTTATCCCGAGCAGGCAGCGGGGCGCCTAAGACGGACAGGAGCAGCAGGGCGAGCAGGGTGCGCATGTCTGAAGGGTGTCGCATGTGAGGTTTACCACAAGCCGACGAAAGGGCGTTTTGCGGGCAATCCGACACGACTGGGCGACCGGATGGCGAAATCATCCAACGCAAGCAGCCCGCGACCGGGTGGTCGCAGGCTGGTTCTTCTCAAATGGTGGAGGTGGTGGGAGTCGAACCCACGTCTTCCTACCCTTACGTCGTAACTTCTACATGCGTAGCTTCATCATTGATCTCGATCGCGTTTGGGGATGAGCACCCGTGCGACCTATCTGTATTCTCACTTACCCCGGAGATAACAGCTAAAGGAGGGGATCGCCCACGTTAACCGAGCTGATCCAGGACTGCAGGCGCGCCCTGGGGCTCGTCGCTGTACTTAGGCAGCGAGCGCGAGAACGTTGTCGTTCTCGAACGTGATGGTGTTTTTAGCAGTTATAGTGCTGTCCGTTGGATTTAAGAGGTTACGAACTACCCTCTGCATGCCGTCGCGATATCTTGGCGGGAATCGAATCCGGAACACCCCCGAAATGAGACGTCGGTCATTTGCGGGATCCGACTGAGAAGGAACGTCATTCATTATCCACGCATCCCCCGGGAAGTCAAGGGGGTGGCGGCGGTAGCCGCGATGGAGGATGGGGGATGTAAGATGGATGATGGAAGATGAACGATAAAGATGGGGAAAGGGACGCTTCTTGTCCCCGTGTCACCGTGCCC
>CALPIW020000029.1 GCA_943323725.2 Polynucleobacter meluiroseus
ACCTCCAGCTCGCCTGCGCCGACTGTTTCGACGCCTCCAACCGCGGCGAGGACGAGTCCTCCGTCCGCGCGATGTTCCTGCGAGCGCTTGCCGTGAAGCGTCCCGCCTGATATAAACCTTACTTCATACCGATGGAATCCGACAACGTCCCCAACGTCCTCGCCGACCGCTACGCCTCCCCGGCGATGAAGGCCGTCTGGTCCACCCGCGGCCGCGTGGTCCTCGAGCGCGAATATTGGATCGCCGTCATGAAGGCCCAGCGCGACCTCGGCCTGGACATCCCCGCCGCCGCCCTCGCCGCCTACGAGCAGGTCAAGGACCAGGTCGACTTCGAGTCCATCCGCCGCCGCGAAGAGGAGACCCGCCACGACGTCAAGGCGCGCATCGACGAGTTCTGCGCCCTCGCCGGCCACCAGCACGTCCACAAGGGCCTCACCAGCCGCGACCTCACCGAATCCGTCGAGCAGCTGCAGGTCTTCCGCTCGCTCCAGCTCGTCCGCGCCAAGGGCGTGGCCGCGCTCGCCGCGCTCGCCCGCCGCGCGCAGGCCGACCGCGACGTCCTGATCGCCGCCCGCACGCACAACGTCGCCGCGCAGCCCACCACCGTCGGCAAGCGCTGGGCCATGTTCGGCGAGGAATGCCTCCGCGGCATCGCGCAGGTCGACGCCGCGCTCGCCGCCTTCGCGGCCCGCGGCCTCAAGGGCGCCGTCGGCACGCAGCTCGACCAGCTCACGCTCTTCTCCGGTGACATCGCCAAGGTCGCCCAGCTCGAGACCCGCGTGCTCGCGCACCTCGGCATCCCGCACGCCCTCGGCGCCGTCGGCCAGGTCTACCCGCGCTCGATGGACATGGAAGTCGTCGCCGCGCTGCTCTCCGCCGCTTCCGGCCCGTCGTCCTTCGCCAAGACCCTCCGCCTGATGGCCGGCCATGAGCTCGCCAGCGAAGGCTTCCTGCCCGGCCAGGTCGGCTCGTCCGCCATGCCGCACAAGATGAACGCCCGCACCTGCGAGCGCATCAACGGCTTCCACGTGATCCTGCGCGGTCACCTCGCCATGGCCGCCTCGCTCTCCGGCGAGCAGTGGAACGAAGGCGACGTCTCGTGCTCGGTCGTGCGCCGCGTGCTCCTGCCCGACGCCTTCCTCGCCATCGACGGACTCTTCGAAGCTTTCCTCACCGTGCTCGGCCAGATGGAGGTCAACCGCCCCGTCATCGACCGCGAGTCGCGCCACTACCTGCCGTTCCTGCTCACGACCACCTTCCTCATGGAAGCCGTCAAGGCCGGCGCCGGCCGCGAAGAGGCCCACGAGGCCATCAAGGAACACGCCGTCGCCGTCGCCAAGGAGCTCCGTACCGGCAAGATCGAACGGAACGACCTCGTCGACCGCCTCGCCGCCGACGCGCGCCTGCGTCTGCCCAAGTCCGTCCTGCTCGACGCCGTCACCAAGGCCGGCGAACTGACCGGTTCCGCCGGGGCGCAGGTCGACGTGTTCGTCCGCCAGGCCGCCGACTGGACCCGGAAGGTTCCGGAGTCCGCCCAGGTCAAAGCCGGACGCATTTTGTAGGCCTAAGTCAGGGGGTGCGGGCAGGGGAGGGTTTTCCGTGTTGCCAAGGGGGGGAGGGCTTCCCACAACCCACTTTTCAACTCGTTCACTCCCATGTCTTCTCCCCTCATTGGCAACCTTCTCGTCGCGCAGAGCGGCGGCCCGACCCCTGTCATCAACGCCAGCCTCGCCGGGGTGATCTCGGAAGCCCTCAAGCATGAGGACGAGATCGTCGAGATCTACGGCGGACTCAACGGCATCCAGGGCGTGCTCCATGAGCAGCTCGTCGACCTCGCGGCCGAATCCCAGCAGACCCTCCGCGCCCTCCGCCACACCCCCGGCGCCGCCCTCGGCACCTGCCGCTACAAGGTGAAGAAGGCCGAAGACTTCGACCGCATCCTGCAGGTCTTCGAAGCCCACAACATCCGTTACTTCCACTACATCGGCGGCAACGACTCCCAGGACACCGCCGCCAAGATCGACGCCCTCGCCAAGGAGCGCGGCTACGAACTCCGCGTCGTCGGCGTGCCTAAGACGATCGACAACGACCTGCCTCTCACCGACCACTGCCCCGGCTACGGTTCCGTCGCCAAGCATATCGGCGTGACCATCCGCGAGACCGCTCTCGACAACGCCGCCATGGGCCAGAACGACTTCGTCTCGATCCTCGAAGTCATGGGCCGTAACGCCGGCTGGCTCGCCGCTTCGTCCGTCCTCGCCCAGCGCCGCGACAAGAACGACGACAAGGCCGTCAAGAACACCCACTACTCCTGCTCCGCCCCGCACATCGTGCTGCTGCCGGAAGTCGCCTTCAACGCCGACGCCTTCATCCGCCGCGTCGAAGAAGTCCTCAAGAGCAACGGCCACTGCTTCGTCGTCGTCTCCGAAGGCGTCCAGGACGCCACCGGCAACTACCTCGGAGCCGACACCTCCAGCACCGACGCGTTCGGCCACGCCGTCCTCGGCGGCGCCGGCGAATACCTGCGCACGCTCGTCGAATCCCGTTTCGACGGCGTCAAGGCCCGCTCCTCCAAGCTCGGCATCACCCAGCGCGCCGCTTCGCACAACGCTTCGAAGACCGACGTCGATGAAGCCGAACTCTGCGGTGGCGCCGCCGTCAAGGCCGCCCTCGAAGGCGAGTCCGGCAAGATGGTGATCCTGACCCGCTCCGAAAAGGAGACCTACGCGGTCCAGACCATGCTCGCTCCCCTCGACCAGATCGCCAACGGCGTGAAGGCTTTCCCCGAGAAGTGGATCGGCGAAGACAAGATGTCCATCCACCCGGACTTCGTGCGCTACGCCCTCCCGCTCATCCAGGGAGAAATGCAACTTCCTTACGATCAGGGACTTCCGAAGTACGCCCAGCTCTCGGCGATCGCTGTCCAGCGCCGTCTCGAGAAGTACGTCACCGCCTGAATCTGACCGTTCGGATGGTGAATAAAGACCCCCGTTTGCGGGGGTCTTTTTGTTTTTAAGGGTTTGCCTCCCCCCGGGGCCGAGCCTAGGGTGTCATTTCCCCGTAGTACCCCATGATTTCCTTTTTCAAGCACCTAGGAATGGTAGCCTTTGCGCTCCTGCCAGTTCTCTCTTCGGCTGCCCTGCAGTCCGGCAAGGTCCAGGTCGGCAAGATCACCGGCAGCGTGACGATCATCGACGCCAAGGCGCAGCGCAAGCCGCTCGCCACTGGCGCGATCTTCCAGGAAGGCGCGCGCGTCGAGACCGGCGTCGATTCGACGGCCGAACTCGTCTTCTCCAACGGCGCCTCGCTGGTGCTCACGCCGAGCACGCTGCTCGAACTGCGTACTTTCCGTCAGGTACCCTCCGCCGGCATCACCGATCCGTATCGCCAGATCGAAAAGGATCCGAGCCCGTCCGTGACCGAGGTCGAAGTGCCGCGCGGCAAGATCATCGGCGAAGTCCGTAAGCTCAACGCGCTCTCCACCTTCACCGTCAAGACGCCCGCCGGCCTCGTCCGCATCCGCGGCACCGTCTTCGCCATCGAATACCGTATCGGACCCGACGGTATCGGCCGGGTCGTCGTTTCGTGCGTCCGTGGCTCCGTCGAGACCATCGTCTACAGCTCCAACGTCGGCCCGGTCAATGTCGACCCCGGCATGCAGACCTCCAGCGCCGTGCCTTCCGCCGCCCTCATCAGCAATCTCGCCCGCGCTTCCGGCGCCCCGGCCGGCGGTAACGCCCCTGCTCCGGCGCCCGCGGCCCTTGCCGTCGCCCTGGCTCCCGTCAAGGTCCTGCTCTACCCGATCCCGGCCGAAGAGCTCGCCGAAATTTCCGCCATCCTCGCCGCCGCTTCCACGCTGCCGGCCGAAGTCTCCACGACCATCAACGCGATGGCTCAGACCGCTCCGTCGCTGCAGGCGATCTTCCCGAACGGCGCCGCGGAACCCGCGAAGGCCTTCGGTCAGGTGGTCAGCGAAAGCCCGGTCACCGACGACAAGGTCGCCGTCAGCAAGGCCGGCGCCCCGGGCGCCCCGCTCTCCTCGAGCAACGGCGGCGGCGGCACCCAGATGGACGACAATCTGAAGAAGATCACCGACAACGTGAACCGTTCGGTCGAGCAGAAGCAGCTGGATCCTTCCGGCACCGGCATCTGAACGCCTGGTCCGTTCCGTCACGCGAAAGGCCCGGCATCCGCCGGGCCTTTCTCATGTCCGCCATTCCTCGCTCGCTTTGAAGGCCCCGGAGGGCATCTTGTGGCGGATGCCGATCGCGGGCAGATTCATCACGTTCGAAGGAGGGGAGGGCGCGGGCAAATCCACGCAGCTCGCCCGTCTCGCGGAGCGTCTCCGCGCGGACGGGGCGACCGTGCTCGGTCTCCGTGAGCCGGGGGGTACGCCGTATGGCGAACGCATGCGTGAAGTGCTCAAGCAGCCGGGCACCTCGCTGGCGCCGGCGGCCGAAGCGCTGCTCTTCGCTTCCTGCCGGGCCCAGCTCGTCGCGGACGTCATCGCCCCCGCCCTCGCCGCCGGGCAGGTCGTGATCTGCGACCGTTTCATCGATTCGACCGTGGCCTATCAGGCCGGCGGCCGCGGTCTCGACCGTGCCCTGATCGAAGGCGCGAACCGCCTCGCCTGCGGTCCGGTGCGCCCGGACCTGACCATCCTGCTCGACCTCGATCCGGGCCGCGGCCTCGGCCGCGCCGCCGTGCGGGACCAAGGACAGGCGGACCGCTTCGAGCTCCTCGGCGACGCCTTCCATCGCCGCGTCCGCGAACTTTACCACACGCTCGCCCGCGAGGAGGCCGGGCGTTTCTTCGTCGTGGACGCCGCGCGTCCGCCCGAAGCCATCGAGGAGGAGATCTGGCATGAAGTCGTCCGCCGCTTCCGCTGACGTCGCCGACCTGCCGGTGCTCAAGGTGCTCGCGCGCGCCCGCGCCGAGGGCCGCATGCCGCATGCGGTGCTCCTGACGGGCAACGACGGCGCCGTGCTCGCCCGCGCCGCCGAACAGCTCGCGGCCATGCATCTCGGCGAGGCCGATCCGTTGGCGCACCCCGACTGCCGCGTGCTGCGTCCCGCCAAGAAGTCGCGGCGTATCGTCATCGAGAACGTCCTCGAGGTCGTGGCCGCGCTGCGCCTTTCGTCCCTCACGCCGCGCCGCGTCGTCATCGTCAACGAGCCCGACCGCTTCCTTTCCGAATCGGCCAACGCCTTCCTCAAGACGCTGGAGGAGCCGCCGCCCGGCACGCTCATCGTCCTGCAGACGACGCATTATTACCGCGTGCTGCCGACGATCCTCAGCCGCTGCCTCCGCTTCCACGTGGGCGGGGAGGCGCCGGTGATCGCCGACCCCTCCTGGCAGGACTGGTTGCGCGAGATGGAACGCCTGCTCACGCGCATGGTGAAAGGTCCGGCCTCGCCGCAGGCGCGCGTCTCCGAGGTCTTCATCCCGCTCTACGCCCTGTGCGCCCGTTTCGAAGTGCTCCTCGAGCTCTTCGTCGAGGAGGCGCTCGAGGCTGCGCCGCCCCCGCCGCCCACCGATGAGGACGAAGACGACGCCGAGGTCGCCTACGAGGAGTCCGTCCGCCGCGGCGTCCGCGCCCGTATGCTCGTGTCGGTCGAAGAGAAACTCCGGCTCGTCGGCCGCGCCCACCCCGGCTGCGCCGGCCAGGTCGCCGAGGCCGTGGGGCATCTCGAGGACGCCCGCCGGCGCATGGAGCTGAACTACCAGGTCCTGGCGGCTTTCGAGCAATTCCTGCTGCGGACGCTCCGCAGCTTCGCCCTGCGCCCCCGGGACGCGTAACTCCTCCTCCTTTCCGGAGTATTATCCCGATGTCCCAGGAAGAGCCGATGCTCCCCGACGACGAAGACGACAAGCGCCTCATGGCCCTCGTCGCCGGCGGCGATGACGATGCCTTGCGCCTGCTCGTGCACCGGCACCACGCCCGGCTCGTCGGTTATCTCCGGGGGGAAGTCGGTTCGCAGGCGACGGCCGAAGAACTGGCCATGGAGGTCTTCATCCGGCTCCACCGGGCGGCGTCCCGCTGGCGCCCCGAGGCCAAGCTGAGCACCTACCTGATCCATATCGCCCGCAATCTCGTCCTTAACGAGTGGCGGCGGCGCGGGCGCAAGCCCACCACCGCCCTGGAGTTCGCCGCCGAGCCCGGCGACCTCTCCCAGGGGTCGGCCCGCCGGGTCGCCGAACTCGACGAGGCCTTCCAGCGCGCCATCCTGCAGCTGGCCCCGGAACAGCGTACCGCCATCCTCCTCGTCGTGCAGCAGGAGCTCCCCTACGAGGAGATCGCCGAGATCATGGACGCCCCCGTCTCCTCGGTGAAGACCTGGATCCACCGCGCCCGCGCCCGCCTGCGGGAACTTCTCAAGGATTTCTACGCCCAAGAATGAACCCTGCAACTTCCCGCCCCGCCCGGTGTTATAAGGGCGTACCCAGCCATGGATAACCCGGAACAGACGCCATTCGACCAGGAGCTCGCCGCGACGCTCCGTCGCGGGCGTGCCGTGTCCGTCGCCGGGTTCGCCGAACGCGTCGTCGTCGCGGCCGTGGCCGCCCGCCGTCGTCGCACCGTCGTCCGCTGGAGCTCGGCCCTCGCCGCCGCGGCCGCCGTCTTCGTCGCGCTGCTCTCGCTGCCCGCCACCTCCGAGGAGGCCTTGAACCGCCAGACCTTCGCCCTCATCGCCCGCGACGAGTCGGCCCAGCTCGCCGATCTCTTCGGCGCCGCCGACGACCTTTCGCTCCTCGCCCCCGTGGCGGAGCGTCCGGCCGTCGTGGAAACCTTCGTCTCCCCGGGCTCGTGAGCATGGCCCGCGTCATCTTCAGCCTGCTGGTCCTTCTTGGGGTCGCCGTCGCCTCGGCCCAGTCTCCCGGTCCGCGTCCGCCGGAAGGCGATCCGACCGTCGAGGAGATCCAGACCATCCGTAAGATCCTCGAACTGACGCCCGAGCGTCTGCAGCGCATGCGCTCCTCGATCGAGAAGATCGAGCGCATGTCGCCGGAGTCACGTCGCGAATTCGCGGCCAGCCTCGTGCGTTATGAGTCCGCCACGCCGGAGGAGCGTCACAAGATCATGAAAGACCTGCGGGAGCGCGGCGGCTTCGGTTCGCGCGTCCTCGAGCATCATTTCAAGCGACTTAGCAAGGACGAGGCCAAGGCCGAGCGGGCGCGCATCCAGGCGCTCACGACCGAACAGCGCCTCGAATTCATCCGTCAGCTCGCCGAGAAATACGGCCCCGAACTCGCGAAGGAACGCCCGAAGGGAGGCGAGCCGAAGGACGCGCCGCCCGGACCGCCCGGCGCGCCCAAGCGCCGTAAGCCGCCGGAGGGCGAAGCTCCCGGCGTCGGGCCGAAGCAGTAGTCCGGCTTAGCGACGACCCTCCTGGCGGAGGAGCTCGCCGATCTCGGGCACGAGGATGTTGCGGCGGCCGAGTTCGTCGCGCGCGAAGTATTTGTCGACCTGACGGACGAGGTCGAATGGCTCGTCGGGGAGGTTGTCCTCGTCGAACTCCATTTCGTCGACCGCGTCGATGTCGTCGAAGATGTGCGAGAGGCGGAGCGGTTCGCCGTCGATGACCGCGGGCGGGTTGCTGATCGCCCCGATCTTCGTCAGGTTGAAGAAGAGGCAGGGGTAGAACTCCTTCTCGTACGGTTCGAGGAACTTGCTCACCCACTGGCCCGGGACTTCCCAGCGGCGGTTGATGATGACCGCGTCGGAGAAGTGCACGCACGGGCGGTACCATTCTTCGACGGCCTTGTGCTTCATCGTGAGCGGGCAGTCGACGACCGTGAGGATGCGGGCCACGCGCCAGACGGCGTCGGGTTGCATCGGGCGGACGGTGCGGTGCAGGGCTTCCATCTGGTCGATGACATGCAGCGCGCCGTGCGTCACGAGGATGGCGGCGTCTTCGTCGCCGGGGGCGGGCACGATCGCGTGGCCGTCCTTGAATTCCCAGGCGTCCGGGGCGACGCCGCCTTCGCGGACTTCGCGCAGGACGCGCACCTTGCGGCCTTCCGGCCAGGCGTGGGCGACGAGTTCCTTCACCACGTCGGCGCGGCCGGCGCCCGTGGGCCCGAGGATGATGATGAGAGGCGTCATGCCTTGCGTCCGCAGCGGCCGAAGGGAGCGTTCTGGCCGCGGTCGCGGATCCAGTGATCGACGGCGACCAGGGCCGCCATGGCTTCGACGATGGGGACGGCGCGCGGGAGGACGCACGGGTCGTGGCGGCCCTTCGCGCTGAGCTCGGTGGCGCGGCCGTCGGGACCGACGGTCTTCTGCGGCTTGAGCACGGTCGCGGTGGGCTTGAAGGCGATGCGGAAGACGACGTCTTCGCCGTTGGTGATGCCGCCCTGCGTGCCGCCGGAGCGGTTGGTCGCGGTGCGGATGCGGCCGCCCTTGCGGACGAACTCGTCGTTGTGCGCGCTGCCGCGCAGGACCGTGCCGGCGAAGCCGCTGCCGATCTCGAAGCCCTTGGTCGCGGGCAGCGACAGCATGGCCTTGGCGAGGTCGGCTTCGAAACGGTCGAAGACCGGCGAGCCGAGGCCGGCGGGAAGATTCTCGATGACGCAGCAGATGACGCCGCCGACGGAATCGCCGTCGGCGCGGGCGGCGCGGATGAGCGCGTCGATCTTCGCGGCGGTGGCGGGGTGCGGGCAGCGCGTCGGCGTGGCCTCGACCTGTTTCAGCGTGGGCGCCTTGGCCGCGGCGGGCATGCGGACCTCGCCGACGCTCTCGACCCAGGCGATGATGCGGGCGCCGCAGGCGTGCTTGAGCACCGTCTTGGCGACGGCGCCGGCGGCGACGCGCGCGGCGGTCTCGCGGGCGGAGGAACGGCCGCCGCCTTCGACGGCGCGGATGCCGTACTTGGCGTCGTAGGTGTAGTCGGCGTGCGAAGGACGGTAGGCGGCCTTCATCTCGGCGTAGGCCTGCGGGCGTTGGTCGCCGTTGCGGATCACGATGGCGATGGGCGAGCCGAGGGTGAGGCCGTCGGGCGAGATGCCGGAGAGCACCTCGGGGGCGTCGGCTTCCTTGCGCTGGGTCGTGAGGGCGCTCTGGCCCGGGCGACGACGGTCGAGCTCGCTGCGCAGGAAAGCGGCGTCGAAGGGCACGCGGGGCGGGCAGCCGTCGATGACGACGCCGAGGGCGGGGCCATGGCTCTCGCCGAAGGTGGTGATGCGGAAGCTATGTCCGTGGATGTTGCCCATGTGAGGAAGGTGGTAAAAAATGAACGCCGCCGAGCCGGGGGGCTGGGCGGCGTCCGTTTGGCGGTTCCGCCCCGGCGCTTAGCGCAGGTTGGAGGTGATCTTGGAGACGAGCTGCTGGCTCTCCGGCAGGTTGCCGAAGGCGCCGTACTTGACGCGGACCTGGGTGAAGACGGCCTTGGTGATTTCGTCTTCGGCCTTCTCGATGGTGATCTTGATCTCCAGGTCGCCGATGGTGCGGGCGTAGACGACGACGCTGTTCAGCTCCTTGTTGGCGCCGCGGTCATCGGTCTCGCCGGTGCGGAGGGTGCCGGGCATGGCGTCGATGGTGCGCTTGACGGCGTTGAAGACGGCCTCGGTGTCGGAGGTGTAGCGGGTGGTCAGCACGCCGGTGACGTTGGAGAAGGAGGCTTCGCGGTTCTGCGAGTTGTCCACGCCGATCTGGGTGGAGCATCCGGCGAGGACGAGGGCGGCGAGGAGGGCGAGGGCGGTTTTCATGGGCAAGGGACGTGGTTGAGTGGTTCGAGACAAAGCACAGCCGGCGGCCGTTGGCAAACAGTTTCGCCCTTCCGCCGCGGCCCCGCGCCGGCCGGAATTGTAGTGTTAATCTCATTACGAGGCCCGCCCGAAGCCGGCGGGGACGGATCTCCCAGGCGCGGCCGGGCAGGGCGTGGAAGGGGGTCGAAAAGGCTCCGCGGCCGTGAAAATTACCGAAGTTACTTAATAACAACAATTTACAGATAATAAGGACTGATTTCAGTCATTTAATCACCCCTGGCCGCGCTGTGAACAAGAAAATGGTTAGATCTGGGGCTAAACTCTTGACCAGTGGGGAGGGGTGGGGAAAAGTGGGTGGACTGGGGGAACTCCCCCATTCGCAATGTCTATTGGCGCCAACAACGGTCTCTTCACCGGCATCCACAACGGAAAGTTGGATGAGAAGAACCGTGTCACCATCCCGGCGGCCTGGCGTTTCGACGCCGAAGCGACCTTCCTCGCGATGTATCATCCGGCGCTCGCCGCGATCATCGTGTTCCCGCCGTCGATGGCCGCGCGCATCCACGATGCCGCGCTGCAGGTGACCGTGAGCGATCCGGTGAAGATGGACGCGCTCAGCCTGCTCGGCGCGAACAGCATCCAGGTCACGTGCGACAAGGCCGGCCGCATCACGCTCAACGAACACATCGTCAAGGAAGCGCGTCTCGAACGTGAGGTGATCTTCCGCGGCGCGTTCACCACGTTCCAGCTCGCCTCGCCGACGCCGCCCAAGGCCGACCGCGATTCCGAGTCCGCCAAGGCCATCCTCCGCGCGCTGCGCGAACTCGGCCTGTGATGCGTATCCGGAAGTTACTTACACTGCTCACACCTTATTCACAGACCGCCGCATGACCAGCCACGTCCCAGTCCTGCTCGAGGAGTGCCTGACGCTCCTCGCTCCGCAGGACGGGCGCGCCTACTTGGACTGCACCTTCGGCGGCGGCGGCCACACCGCGGCGATCCTCGCGCGGGCGCCGGGCTGCGCGGTCGACGCGATGGACCGCGACCCCGCCGCCGGTGAGCGCTCCGCGGCGCTGCTCGCCGCCCACGCCGGCCGGCTGCGTTTCCATTCCGAGAATTTCCGCCACCTTGACCGCGTTCCGGGACGATTCGATGGTGTTCTGATGGACATTGGGGTGTCCTCGTACCAATTGGATGTCCCGGAACGCGGTTTCTCCTTCCGCTACGACGCGCCGAACGACATGCGCATGGACACGCGCGTCGGCCGCAGCGCCGCCGAGTTCCTCGAGCGCGGCGACCGCGCCGAACTCGAACGCGCCGTCCGCGACTACGGCGAGGAGCCCCGCTGGTTCCGCGTCGTCAACGCGATCGTCGCCGCCCGCGGCACCGGCCGCCTCGCCCGCACCGCCAGCTTCGCCGAACTCGTCGCCGAAGCCGCGCCCCCCGCGCCCGGCCCCCGCGGCCCGCACCCGGCCACCCGCACCTTCCAAGGCGTCCGCATCGCGGTCAACGACGAGCTCGGCGCCCTGGCCGACGCCCTCCCGCTCGCCTTCGGCAAGCTCAACGCCGGCGGCGTGCTCGCCGTGATCTCCTTCCATTCCCTCGAGGACCGGATGGTGAAGCGTTACATGAACGAGGTCGCCGGCCGTCCCGTCGACCGCGACGACTCCCGCAACCAGGACGACCGCGTCAAGCAGGCCGACCTCCTCACCCGCAAGGCCGTCCAGCCTTCCGAAGCCGAACAGCTTCGCAACCCCCGCAGCCGCTCGGCGCGCCTCCGCGCCGTCCGCCGCCTCGCCGCATGAGCCCGCGCCTCCTCACC
>CALPIW020000030.1 GCA_943323725.2 Polynucleobacter meluiroseus
ACGGCCCACCTGCTCCTCGTCGGCGACGTCAATCAGCTCCCGTCCGTCGGCGCGGGCAACGTGCTCGGCGACCTCATCGATTCCGGGGCGGCCGCGGTCACGCGCCTCGACACGGTCTTCCGCCAAGGCGCCCGCAGCGGCATCGTCACGGTGGCCCACGGCATCCTGCACGCCGACACTTCGCCGCCGACCCCGGTCGAGGATCCGACCAAGCTCGATTTCACCCAGGACATCCACTTCGTGCGCGTCGACGACCCCGAGGCCTGCGTGGCGATGGTCACGAAGCTCTGCTGCGACATCCTCCCGAAGGCGTTGCGCTTCGATCCGCTGCGCGACATCCAGGTGCTCGCGCCGATGCATAAAGGCACCGGCGGCATCCAGGCCTTCAACCAGGCCCTGCAAGGCCGCCTGCGCGGCGCCGACGCCCGCCCGGGCCGCATCCAGCCGGGCGACAAGGTCATCCAGACCCGTAACAACTACGACAAGAACGTCTTCAACGGCGACTTCGGCGTGGTGCTCGGCCAGAACGAAGAAGGCACGCTGCTGATCGACTTCGACGGCGCACGCGTGGAGCTCGAACGCGGCGAACAGGGCGACCTGCACCTCGCCTACGCGGTGAGCATCCATAAGTCCCAGGGCTCGGAATTCCCGGCCGTGGTGGTGCCGCTGCTCCGGCAGCACAGCATCATGCTCGCGCGTAACCTGGTCTACACCGCCGTCACGCGCGGCCGCAAGCAGGTCATCCTCGTCGGCGACCCGACCGCCTACGCGATGGCGGTGCGCAACGCTTCGGACTCGCGTCGCATCACCGGACTCCTGCCCCGCCTCCGCGGCGAGGAGTGATCAGAGCCGCACGCGCATCGTCCCGCGCGTGACGCCGAGCTGGTTCAGGACCTTGAGGTCGTTCCAAAGAGCGGTGCCGTCGATATCTCCCTTCAGCAGGGCCTGATACTTCTCGAGCGTACGTGAGACCGTGGCGGCGTCTTCGTCGACGAATTCGACGCGGAAGCGACGGACGCCGAGGGCCAGCAGCTGGGTCACATATTCGGCCCCGGTCTGCGCGCGCGAATTGAAGAGTGTATTGCGGCAGCCAGCGTCGGCCTTGAGGATGTGCTCGGCGCCGACGCGGTCGCGCAGCTTGACGCGGTGCGTCTCGCAGGGGCGGCCGCAGTCTCGGTAATCCTTACCCTTCGAGAGGAAGGTGCAGAACACGCAGTGCTCCATATGGAACATCGGCATGTGCTGGTGGACCGTGACCTCGAACCATTCCGGCGGGGCGGACTGGAAGAGCGCGGTGACCTGCTCGGAGTTGAGGTCGTAAGAGACCGTGAGGCCTTCGAGGGCGTGCTCGCGCATGAGCCACTCGGCGGTCAGGCCGTTGGCGACGTTGAGGGAGAAGTCGGCGCGCAGGCGCTTGCCCTTGAAGGCGCGGAGATCCTCGTGATTGCGCACCAGGTAGCCGTCGGCCTCGCAGGAGAGGACGATCTCGCTGATACGCCCTTCGCCCTGCTTATGGATACGCGGGCCCATGGCCCAGAACTCGACCTTGCGGCCGGCTTCCTGCTCGTAGGCGCGGACGCGCGCCACGGCGGCCCGGAACTTCTTCGGGTCCTCGTATTCCGCGTAGATCACGCGGGCGCCGCTCGCGAGGGCGGGCTCGAGCTGCTCCGGTTCGCGGATGACGACGATGATCTCGGCCTCGCCGGGACGCTTCGGTTCGAAGGGGGCGACCTTGGTGGCCTCTTCCTCGTAAGGCAGGAGCGTCCAGCGGAGCGGCTGGCTGCGGAGTTTCGTGATCTGTTCGGCGAGGTCGCGGCGGAGGCGGTTCAGTTCGCTGACCGGGATGATGAGGGCGCCCTCGAGGTCGGCCTGGAGTTCGCCCATTTCGAAACCTGTGTCGCCGAGGCGGCCCAGCTGGTCACGGAGCGTGGTGACGTCCATCGGACGCTTCTCGGCGGCGGCGCAGGGCATCGTGGTCTCGCCGGCGACGACATGGCCTTCGCCGTCGTTGAATTCGACGCGCAGGGGCTGGCCGAGACGGCCGATGACCTTGGCGTGGAGCGGGCGGCGGAAGTTGGCCTTCTCGCGGTCCCAGGAATCATGCAGACGCTTGTCGAGTTCCTGGTCCTTGGTCTTCCAGAGGATCGCGCCGGTCTTCACCAGCGACCAGTCGACGTCTTCGCGGCCGAAGCGGACGAACGTCAGGCCGCCGCGGGCGGGCTCGAGTCCGTGGACGAAGCCGCCCTGTTCGCGTTCGGCCGGCTTGCCTTGGTCGAAGACCACGCCGTCGCCGGGCTTGAGGGGGCCTTCGAGGCGCATCGTCACGCCATTGGAGGCGACGTCGACGACCGTGCCGAGATAGGCGCCGCGCTTCTTGCCGAAGCGGGCGTGGACGAGCTGCTGGTTGTCGATGCCGCGGAGCCAGCCCGTGTGCAGGCCGCGCGAGAACGTCATCTGCATCGCGTAGTCTTCCTCCTGCCGGACCTGGAGCGCGGCGCGGTCGGCGTCGGCGCCCTTGGCGAAAGCGTCCCATGCGGCGTCCACCGCTCGACGGTAGGCCTTCGTGATCGCGGCCACATATTCGGGGGACTTCAGGCGGCCCTCGATCTTCAGGGAACGGATGCCGGCGCGGATGAGGTCGGGGACGACTTCGATGCCGGCGAGGTCCTGCGGGGAAAGGAGATAGGCCTTGTCGCCTAAGTCACGCACCACGCCGTCGACCACGAGTTCGTAAGGCAGGCGGCAGGCCTGGGCGCATTCGCCGCGGTTGGCCGAGCGGCCGCCGAGCGACTCGCTCGTCAGGCACTGGCCGGAATAAGCGACGCAGAGAGCGCCGTGCACGAAGACTTCGAGATCGAGGGGTTCGCCTTGGGCGGCCTGTTCCGTCTGCATCTTCTGCATCTCCGGGATCGAGACCTCGCGGCCGAGGACGGCGAGCGAAGCGCCGAGGCCACGCGCGTAATCGACGCCTGCCGCGCTCGTGACGGTCATCTGCGTCGAAGCATGGATCGGGAAATCAGGGGAGATCCGGCGGATGAGGCGGCAGATACCGGGGTCCTGGACGATGGCGGCATCGACGCCCGCCGCGACGATCGAACGGAGCGTGCGCGCGGCTTCGGCCAGTTCGTCGGGGAAGATCAGCGTATTGAAGGTCACGTAGCCCTTGACCCCGCGGCCGTGCAGGTAGGCCATGAGCTCAGGCAGGTCGGCCTCTTCGAAGTTCTTGGCCCGGACGCGGGCGTTGAAGCGACCGATGCCGAAGAATACCGCGTCGGCGCCGTTCTCGACCGCCGCGCGGACGCAGTCCCATTCGCCGGCCGGGGCGAGGACTTCGGGCTTACGGAGGGAGGTGAGGAGGCTGGTGGCGGACACGAGGACAGGAAGGCACAGTCCGCCCTTCCCTGCAAAGAGCAATTCAGCCCCCGGACCAGCCGGGCGGCGCTTCCGGGATTGCCCCGGGGCGCCCTTCCCGCCCTAATCGAACCCATGTCCGACAAGCTCGAAGAAATCTTCCAGATGCAGCAGGCGCTCAACAAGCGCATCGGCGTCGAAACCGCCGGCATGACCGAGGAGGAAAAGATCAAATGGGTCCTCAACTACCTCCGCGCCATGCAGCAGGAGATGGCCGAGCTGACCGACTCCGTGCCCTGGAAGTGGTGGGCCAAGTACCAGAAGTTCGACGAGCAGAACGCCCGCGTCGAGGTCATCGACCTCTTCCACTTCCTGATCTCCATCGCCCAGGTCCTCGGCATGTCCGCGGACGACGTCTACCAGGCCTACCTGAAGAAGAACGCCGTGAACCATCAGCGACAGGACTCCGGCTACGTCAAGAAGGACGAAAACGACTCCCGCCACATCTGACCCCTTCCCCCATGTCCCGCCCCTCCGCCCGCCGCGCCGGCTTCACCCTCGTCGAACTCCTGGTCGTCATCGCCGTCATCGCGATCCTGGCCACCATCAGCTTCGGCCTGTTCAAGGCCGCCAACGACGGCCGCAACAAGTCCAAGTCCAAAGGCGAGGTGCAGGCCATCGCCATGGCCACCCAGAGCTACCGCAAGACCTACGGCGACTTCCCGGCCTGCCTGAGCGGCCGACCTGAACGTTTCCGTCGCGACCTGCTCGACCAGCTCGTCGGACGTCGGGTGATGCGCGTGACGACCCCGGGTTCCACGCCGACCCTGCTCGCCTTCGACAGCGCCACCCTGCCGGGCGGGACCAATCGCCAAATGCGCAGCTTCCTTAGCCAAGGCGATGTCACGACCAATGACGACGCCCAGCTGACCGCTGACGACTGGCGCGGCGACAACGCCGCCTGCCGTGAATTCATCGATGCCTGGGGCAATCCTTACGATTACCGCTATCGCGTGCTGACGCCCGCCCGCTTCGGCGAGTGGAAATCCCCCAACTACCTCCTCGTCTCCTGCTCCGTCAATTTCAACGAATCCACGGTCGAAGGCGAACCGCCTCAAGCCGGCGAGTACTGGGATCCGGCACCCTCCGGCGGCTCCACCATGGAACGCTCCGGCATCGTGCCCCCGACCTACTTCGACGAAAGCGGCTCCAACGGACCTTTCCGCGCGGACAATATCGTCAACTGGGCGAACTGACCTCACGGGCCAGCGGGCGCTTCATCGCCAAGGCCAGGCCGACGCATAGCAGCCAGGCTAGCGCCACCGTGGCCAGCGTGTGGGACAGGAAGTGCTCGCCGCGGGCGATCTGATAGAAACCCATCCAGGATCCGACGAAGAGCCCGAGGGCCAAGCCGCGCCAACGGCGCGTGCCGAGAATCCAATATAGCCCCATCAAGGCGAAGCCGCCGCTGGCGTGGCCCGCGGGAAACGCATGGCTCGGATACCCTGCCGGCTTGGGGTCGAACAGCAGGAGATGCTCGAAGACGCCCCCATAGGTCTTGAGCTCCAGCGGCGTGGCCATGTTCGTGACGGCGCGCAGCTGGGTGGAGACGATCGGCACCACCGCGAGACAGGCCAGGAAGAACAAGGCGCGCATGCGTACGCGGCGGGCAAAGATCGCGGCGAGGATCAGCAGGACCGCCCAGATGATGATGAGCGCCTTGGGGCCGCGGTAGGCCAAGGCGTCGCCGAGCGCGTGGCCGTGCGGGATCAGCCAGGCCTTGCCATCCCAGAAGAACCCCTGGAACCAGTGGTCGAGGGCGTCGCCGCCCGTGCCGGCAAAACCGAAGAAGCCGACGATGCCGGCGAGGACGAGGGCCGGCGCGAGCAGCGAGCGCGGCTCAACGGGCGCGAGGTTTCTCGGGATTCTGGAGTCCGCCATGGTTGAAGAGCTCATCGGTGCCTTGGTAGTAGTGGATCGCCTCCTCGACCGCCGCCGCATCGGGCGTGGCCACCGGCGTCAGGGCGCCCGTGGCGAGATCGGCCTGATATTGGACCGCCTGCCGCACCGGCTTGAGGACCGTCAGGAGTCCGTCGGGACGTAACATGGCGACTTTCTGATAGTTGCTGATGAAGGCGCGCGGACGGTAGGACGGAGCGAGCGCGTCGGCGCCGACGAAGCGGGAGAGATAATCGACGCCCAGCAGGCCGAGCACGGTGGGTGCGACGTCGATCTGGCTCATCATCGTGTCGAACTTGCGGGGCGCGAGGTTGCCGGGCGACCAGATGAAGAGCGGGATCTCGTACTTGCGCACCTCGAGCTCGCGCCGACCGGCGACCGAAGCGCAGTGGTCGGCCACGATGACGAAGACCGTATCCTTGAACCACGGCTTCGTCTGCGCGGCCTTCAGGAAGGCGCCGATGGCGTAGTCGGTATAGGCGACGCCGCCTTCGCGACCGACCAGGCCGGCGTCGATCTTGCCGGCCGGCCAAGTGTACGGACGGTGGTTGGAAGTCGTCATCACGAAGTGATGGAAGGGCTTGCCCGCGGCGTGGGCGCGGTCGGCCTCCTCGAGCGACCACGCGAAGGCGTCCTCATCGCACGCGCCCCAGGCGTTGGCGAAAGTCGGCTGCTTCCCTCGGCCGAGCTGACGCGGCAGGTCGACGATGTCGTAGCCGTTGGCCTCGAAGAAGTAGTTCATGTTGTCGAAGAACCCGTCGCCGCCGTAGAGGAAGGCCGTCTCGTAACCCTTGGCCTGCAGGACCGAGCCCAGCGTCGTGAGGTTCTCACAACCCGCGCGGCGCAGGACGGACTGGCCCGGGATCGGCGGGATGGACAGCGACAGCGCCTCCATGCCACGGACGGTGCGGGTGCCGCCGGCGTAACAACGGGAGAACCAGAGGGACTCGCGGGAAAGGCGGTCAAGGTTCGGCGTAAGGTTCTTGGGCTGATATTCCGGCGAACCGTAGCAACCGACGTATTCCGCGCTCAGGCTCTCGATCGTGATCTGGACGACGTTCCACTTGCGGGCGGGCGTCGCCGGCTTGATGCGGCGGGTGATATGATCATTCCCACCCGCGGTAGCGGCCTCGCCGCCTTGGGCGAGCAAGGTCGCGCGGAGCTTCGCGACGGCGTCGGGACGCGACGGATAGAAGCGATGCCACTCGAGCTGATTGGCCCAGAAGGCCGCCAGGAAGGCGTATTCGCCATTCTTGGCCAGTTCGGCGTCGTAGCTGTTCGCCCAACCCGGCTGGACGTCGCCCATGTGACGCAGACCGGCCGTGAGTCGCTCGGCGACCGACGAACGCGCGGCGCTGGCGTCCTTGAGGTCATGTCGGCCGACGAAATAGGCGACGAGCAGCAGGACCAGCAAAGGCGAAAGGAGCGCGGCGAAATCCCGCCAGCGCGGCGAAGCATCGGCGGCGGCGCCTTCTTCCCAGCGACGGACGAAACCGAGACGGCGCCAGAGCAGGAACAGACCCGTCGCGACGGCGAGCACCACCCCGATGATCAGCGGTAGGTTATAGGACTCCTGGATGTTCTTCACGACCTCGGTCGTGTAGACGAGATAGTCGACCGCGATGAAGTTGAAGCGGACGCCGAACTCCTCCCAGAAGAGGATCTCGGAGATCTTCCAGAACGTGAAGAGGAAGGCGCCGAAGAGCCAGGCCGCGCGCAAGGGCAGCCGTAGCCAGCGGGAGGTCGACCAGGAGGCGGGCCAGACCGCGCCGAGCAGACCGAGCGGCAAAGTCAGGAACCACGCCATCACGAGGTCGAAAAGCAGCCCGACGAGCAGCGACGCAAAGGTCGCCAGACCCCAGGAGACCTCTCCCGCGGAGGCGATGAGCAGGCCAACGCGAAGCAGCGAGCCCAGCAGGACATAACTGGCGGCGAGAAGCAGGGCGCCACCCTGACGCGAACCAAGGACCTTCAAGAACAGCGAATTCACGTTAGGAAAACACTGCAGAATGCGGAGAGAGGGCGAGCCTATTAAGCGACCTTCATCGTTCCGGCACCTCGTCGACACCGGAACCGCCCCAAGGATGACAGCGACAGATGCGTCGGAAGCCCATCCAACCGCCCTTGAAGAAGCCGAAGCGCGCAAGGGCCGTGGCCGTGTAACAGGAGCAGGTCGGATGATAGCGACAACCCGAACCGGGGATCAGGTGGAGCGGCTTGGAAAGGAAACGTTGGTAGAAGCGGACGAAGCCCAAGGCCAACCATGCCAGCCAGGAAGGACGCGGCTCGCTCATGCGGACGGACCGGCCTTCGCCGCCGTGATACGGACGGCCGCGGCGGCATAGACCTTACGCAGCTCGGCCAGCGAGCGCTTCAGCATGCCCGAGCGGATGACCAGCACGACCTCCCAGCCGGCCGGGAAGGCGGCGGCATCCGTCCGGAAGAGTTCGCGCGCCTGGCGCTTGGCCCGATTACGGTCCACGGCCAGCGGCAGGTTCTTCTTGGCGGCGATGACGGCGAACCGGGCCGGCCCCGGGGCACCCGACGGCCGGAAGTTCAAAAGAAAAGGCCCGCAATCGAGTCGCGAGCCTTCTTGGCGGAGGCGACTGAACTCGGCCGAGGCGCGAATTCGACGCTCCCGCGGGAGACGCATGGGGCTTAGGAAGCGCCGAGGCGCTTGCGGCCGATGGCGCGGCGCTTGGCCAGGACCTTACGGCCACCGGGGGTCTTGGAACGGGCGCGGAAACCGCACTTGCGGGCGCGGGAGATCTTAGACGGACGGTAGGTCGGATGCATGGCTTTAAAGGGGACAGCCAAGGGGACGCCCCCAAGGGTGTCAAGCCCCACGCTTCCCGGCTTGCAGGTGCCGGGCGGCGGGGGAGGATAGCCTAATGACCCCGGAAAAAGGCAAACTGAGGCCCACCCCGCCCAAGGCTTACCTCAACCCTGAGTTCATGGGCAGCCCCCAGGCCCGGAGCATCCGCGTCCTGACCGAGATGACCGAGCCGCACGTGCGGTTCAAGAAACACAACGTCCGGAACACCGTCGTCATGTTCGGTTCGGCGCGCACCCTGCCCCCGGAAGTCGCCCGCAAGCGCCTCGAGGAAGCCAAGGCCATGGCCGCGAGCGGCCAGTGCGACGGCGCCGAATGCGCCCACCGCCTGCGCGTCGCCGAGATCGACCTGCGCAGCTCCGCCTATTACGAGGCCTGCCGCGAACTGGCTTTCGAGATGACCAAGTGGTCGCTGCAGCTCCCGGAGTGGCAGCGCTTCCTGGTCTGCTCCGGCGCCGGACCCGGCATCATGGAAGCGGCTAACCGTGGCGCGCACGAAGCCGGCGGACGCTCCGTCGGCCTCGGCATCGCCCTGCCCTTCGAGCAGGAGCATAACCCTTACGTCACGCCCGAGCTCGACCTCGAGTTCCACTACTTCTTCGTCCGGAAATACTGGTTCCTCTACCTCGCCAAGGCCCTCGTGGCCTTCCCGGGCGGCTTCGGTACCTTCGACGAGCTGTTCGAGATGCTCACGCTCATTCAGACGCGTAAGACCAAGAAACAGTTCCCGATCCTGCTCTTCGGCTCTCCCTTCTGGAAGAACGTGGTCAACATGGAGACCTTCCAGGAATGGGGCATGGTCTCGCCCGAGGACCGCAACTTCTACGTGCACGTCGACTCGGTGAAGGAAGCCCGCGACATGCTCATCGAGATCATCACCGACCGCTACCTGAAGGGTGACAACGAAGGACATGACTGAGTCCGTCAGCATCGCCCTGACCACCCTGCCCTCGCGCGAGGAGGCCGATCGTCTCGCCGCCGACGCCGTCGCCGCCGGGCTCGCCGCCTGCGCCCAAGTCGACGGTCCGACCCGCTCCCACTACGTCTGGGAAGGCAAGGTCGAGAGCGAGGACGAGTTCCGCGTGACCTTCAAGTTCGCCGCGAGCAAAGGCGCCGACCTCGAAGCGTGGGTCCACGCCCGCCATCCTTACGCCGTCCCGCAGTGGCTGACCTTCACGGCCGACCACGCTTCGCCCGCCTACCGCGCCTGGGTGCTCGGCGTCCGCTGATCTCATGGACCTCACCGCCGCCAAAGGACTGCTCTACTGCCTGCTCGGGCTCTTCGTGCTCGTCGCCTGGGCGCGCGAACGCCGGAAGCGCCGCCTGACCGGCGAGCCGGAGAAGTTCTGGCCCGGCACGACCTACGCGCCCGCCGCGGCGTATTATATCGCCGCCGCCGGCGCGATGCTGATCACCATCGCCGAAGCCGCCGTCGAGAAGCGCGCCGGCCTCACTGACCAGCAGAGCATTCTTCCCGCGGTCTTCCTCTTCCAGTTGCTCGGCGCCTCGGTCATCGAGGAAGCCTTGTTCCGCGGCTTCGTGGCCCCTGGAGAACTGATGGGCCGCAAGCTCCTCGCGTTGATGATCATCGGCTCGCTGGTCTTCGCGCTCATCCACAATTTCGACCTCAGCACCGCCGAAGGCAAAGTGAACGCGCTCTTCGCCTTCATCACCTCGCTCTGGCTTTACGTCGTGCGCTTCAATCCGCTGAATCCGGACCGCTCGCTCCTCCCTTGTTTTATGGCCCATACCGTGCGTAATCTGGCGGTCTTCGGGATTAAAGCGGCCCAAGGCTTCATTAGTGGGTGATTTGACGGGTCCGGTCGGGCAAATCCGTTGCAACCGCTCCAAGGCTTTGCTGTCTTGGAGTCACCCCCGCTCACGCCCCATGAGCCACCCCGAACAGACGCATCGTCGCGACTTCCTGAAGCTGAGCGCCCTCGCGGGCCTAGGCTTGGGTGCGCTGGCCGAGGCCAAGCCGGATCCGGCGCAACTGAAGCAACGCACCGCCGCCGACATGGGCACGCCGCGTCCGCGTCCCGCCGGCCACAAGCCCGTCTGGGACCTGCGGACGAAGCCCCAGGAGAAGATCCGCGTGGGTATCATCGGCCTCAACCGCGGCCGCGCCCACGTCGCCTCCTGCGTCGCCACGCCCTTCGCGGAAGTCGTCGCGCTCTGCGATATCCTCGACGAACGTGCGCAGGCGCAGGCCGAGGTCGTGCGGAAGAAGACCGGACGGACGCCGGCGATCTACAGCGGCGACGAAAACGCCTGGGAGAAACTCGTCGCGCGCGAGGACCTCGACGTCGTGTACGTCGCCACCCCTTGGGAATGGCACAAGCCGATGGCCGTCCGCGCGATGGAGCTGGGCAAGCACGCCTTCGTCGAAGTGAACTGCGGCCTGACGGTCGACGAGTGCTGGGATATCGTCGACGCCTCCGAAAAATACCAGCGCCACTGCCCGATCCTCGAGAACTGCTGCTACGGCGAAGAGGAGCTCTTCGTCCTGAACCTGCAGCGCCAAGGCTTCTTCGGCGACCTCAAGCACGGCGAATGCGCCTATATCCACGACCAAAGGGGCAAGCCCGGGGCGAGCTTCCTTGACGCCGCGCGCGATTGGCGCCGCCGTTATTCGACGCTCCTGCAGGGCAACCTCTACCCCACCCACGGGCTCGGCACCATCGCCCAGTACATGGGCGTCGGCCGCGGCGACGCCTTCAAGTTCGCCGTCTCGGTCTCGTCGCCGGAGTTCGGTCTCACCCAGCTCCGCGCACGCCTGAAGCCGGACCGGGACCGGTCGAAGGACGAGAAGTTCGTCAACGGCGACATGAGCACGACGATCGTGAAGACCGAGCTCGGCCGCACCATCGTCGTCCAACACGACAACACCAGCCCGCGCCCCTATTCGCGCATCAACCTCCTCAGCGGCTCGCTGGCGACCTTCGCCGGCTATCCGAACCGCCTCGCCATCGACGCCGACAACGCGAGCGCGCTGCTCGACCCGAAGGAAAAACGGAACAGCCACTCTTGGTCCTACGAAGGCGAGAAACTGAAGAAGTTCATGGAAGCCAACCGTCATCCGCTGCTCACCAAGCTGCTGGCCGACGCCAAGAAAGTCGGCGGTCACGGCGGCATGGATCACGTGATGAACTACCGTTTCCTCGACTGCGTGCGCCAGGGTATCACCCCGGACATGACCGTCTACGACGCCGCTTCCTGGTCCGCCCTCCTCGACCTCTCCGACCGTTCCGTGCGTGATGGCAGCATCCCCGTCGCCTACCCCGACTTCACCCGCGGCGGCTGGAAGACCCTCAAACCCCTCCCCATCGTCTCCTGACCCTAACTCGATACGACCACGGCATCATTTCCTCATG
>CALPIW020000031.1 GCA_943323725.2 Polynucleobacter meluiroseus
CCGATCCTCAAGCTGCACGTCGAGACCGGCGACATGGTGAAGAAGGACCAGATCCTGGTCGAACTCGACCCGGTCCTGGCCAACGCCGACGAGGAGCAGGCCCGCCGCACCGTCCAGCTGCAGACGTTCACCCTGGAGCGGCTCGAGCGCGACCTCCGCCGCGTCGAGGTCCTCGTGAAGCAGAACTTCGTCTCCGAACGCGAGGTCCTCGACCATCGCACCGCGTATGAGGTCGCCAAGCTCCAGCGCGACATCGCCCAGGCCAAGCTCGACACCGCCGTCGAGATGGTGCGCCGCACGATCATCCGCGCCCCGCACGACGGGCAGGTCTCCGACTGCAACGTGCTCGTCGGCCAGATCGTCATCGGCGCGCAGTCCATCAACAACGGCACGCCGCTGATGACCGTGTCCGACACCTCGGTGCTGCGCGTCGACGTCAACCTCAACGAGTTCGCGGCCACCCGCGTCGAACTCGGCAAGGACGCCGTGGTGACCTTCGATTCCATCCCCGGCCTGCGCAAGCAGGGTAAGATCACGTTCATGACCCCGTTCGGCACCGCGGACCTCAAGGTCCCGGACCTGCGGGTCTTCCCGACGCAGGTTTCCTTCACTTCGGGCGACGGCGTCCGCCCGGGCATCAGCGGTAATGTCACCGTCACCGTGGACAGCGTGAAGGGCTGCGTCGCCGTCCCCGTCTCCGCCGTCTTCATCGACGGCGCCGACCGCCTCGTCTACGTCCGCACCGCCGACGGCGAGTGGGAGGCCCGCAACGTGAAGCTCGGCCTGAGCGACGCCAGCTGGACCCAGGTCAAGGAAGGCGTCGCGCTCGGCGAGGTGGTCAGCCTGATCCGGCCCGCCTTGACCCGCTGAGATGCCTCCGCTCATCGCCATCCGCGGCCTCCGCAAGACCTACCGCATGGGCGATGAGAACGTCCACGCCCTCGACGGCGTCGACCTGGATTTCCAGAAGGGCGAGTTCGTCGCCATCCTCGGCCCCTCCGGTTCGGGCAAGTCGACGCTCATGCACATCCTCGGCTTCATGGACACGCCGAGCGAGGGCAGCATCGTCTTCGACGGCGAGGAGGTCGCCCGCCTCGACCCCGACCGCCGCGCCTGGTATCGCTCCCACCGCGTGGGCTTCGTTTTCCAGGCCTTCAACCTATTGCCGCGCCTCACCGTCGTGGAGAACGTCGCCCTGCCGCTGCTCTACCGCGACAACTCGGACCCCGCGGCCAACCTCGCCGCCGCCCGCACCGCGCTCGAGCGCGTGGGGATGTCGCACCGCCTAGATCACCGGCCCACCCAGCTCTCCGGCGGCGAACGTCAGCGCGTCGCGGTGGCCCGCGCGATCGTCGGCACGCCGTCCATCATCTTCGCCGACGAACCGACCGGCAACCTCGACGTCAAGAACGTCGACCGCGTGCTGGACCTGCTCGGCTCCCTGATCAAGGAGGGCATCACCGTCGTGCTCGTCACGCACGACCTTTCCGTCGCCGAGAGGGCCCACCGCGTCATCTCGATGCGCGCCGGGCTCGTCCAGGAGGACCGCGTCCGATGACCAGGCTCTTCGACCGCGTCCGTCCGGCCGTCATCAACGGACTCCGCGAGCTGCAGGCCAACAAGGTCCGCTCCTTGCTCTCGATGTCGGGCATCATCCTCGGCGTCGCGTCGTTGGTCGCGATGGTCACCGTCGTCCAAGGGATGGTCGGCAACTTCCGGCAGTTCGTCGACGCCATGGGCGGCATCGAGAAGATCACCGTCCTGCGCGAGCAGCTGCCGAAGGAGCAGGAGCATCTCGCCGAACTCTCCGAGGGGCTCACCATGCGCGACGTCGAGCGCCTCCGCCGCACGGTGCCGCTCGTGCGCAACATCTCGCCGGAAGCCCGCGTGGGCTACGAGAAGATCGTCTACGAGGACCGCGAGACCAATACTTACGTGACCGGGGTGACCGCCGATTATCTGCCGGTGGCCAAGCGCTGGGTCGAGCCGGAGGAGGGGCGCTTCGTGAGCGACCTCGACGTGCACAACATGGCCGACGTCATCGTGCTCGGCTCGGCCGTCGTCCCCGAACTCTTCGCGCCGAACGTCGACCCGGTGGGCCAGGTGGTCAAGGTCCGCGGCCGACGCTTCACCGTGGTCGGGATCCTCAACAACATCGAGGGGACGGGCATGCAGATCCGCTCCGCGAACTCGCGGAGTTCCGGCGGCGCCTGGCGCTATCGCAACAGCGGCGCGTTCATCCCCGTGAGCACCGCGCTCACCAAGTACAACGGCAACGACCGGCTCAGCGGCCTCGGCCTGCGCATCGCGGACCCCGAGCAGCTGCGCGACGCCGTCGACCAGACCGAACGCACCATGCTCGCCGCCCACAAGGGTCTGCGCGACTTCTCCATCTCGACCAACGAGCAGACGCTCGAGGATTTCCGCAAGACCGAGGCCGCCTTCAAGCTGTCGCTCGGCGGCGTGGCCGGCATCTCGCTCTTCGTCGGCGGCATCGGCATCATGAACGTGATGCTGGCCTCCATCAACGAGCGTATCCGCGAGATCGGCGTGCGCAAGGCGGTCGGCGCCCGCGGCTCGGACCTCTTCCTGCAGTTCCTCGCCGAGGCCGCGGTAGTATCGGTCGTCGGCGGCCTC
Organism: Polynucleobacter meluiroseus; assembly: GCA_943323725.2. Lineage (GTDB taxonomy): Bacteria > Verrucomicrobiota > Verrucomicrobiia > Opitutales > UBA953 > UBA953. Next base: position 2,638 of record CALPIW020000031.1, read on the forward strand.
ATCGGCCTGCTGGTCTCGGTGGGCATCGTCACGTTGATGAACTTCATCCTGACGCAGGCGTTGCCGACCGGCGCCGTCGCGACGCTAGACTGGGTGATCATGGGCGAAGGCCTCGCCTTCTCGGTGGTCATCGGTCTCGTCGCCGGCGTGTATCCCGCCCTGCGCGCCGCCAAGCTCGACCCGATCGAGGCCCTCCGCCACGAATGATTTCCCCATGAAGACCCTGCTCCTGACGCCCCTGCTCATGACTCTGGCCGGCTGTACGGCCGCGCCGCTCGCCCCGCTCCCGGTCTGGGAAGGCACCCCGCCGGCGGAGACGCTCACGCTCAAGCCGGGCCAGGATCCCCGCGGGACGATCAACAAGCAGACGCACCGTGCCGACGTGTTCATCCCGGAGTTCGTCGTCTACCCGGCGGCGAAGCCCGGCGCGCCGCTCGTCATCGTCTGTCCCGGCGGCGGCTACGGCATCCTCGCCGAGACGCACGAAGGCAGCGAGGTCGCCAAGCGGCTGAACGCCTTCGGCAGCGCCGCCGTGGTCCTCAAGTATCGCGTCCCGCGCCGCGACCCGAACAAGCCTTGGATCGTCCCGGTGATGGACGCCCGTGAGACGTTGCGGATCGTCCGCGCACGTGCGACCGAATGGAACGCCGACCCGAAGAAGATCGGCATCCTCGGCTTCTCCGCCGGCGGCAACCTCGCCGCGCGCGTCGCCTACGCTCCGGCCGCGCCTGACGCGCCTCGCCCGGATTTCGCGGTGATGGTCTACCCGGCTTACCTCTTCGAGAAGGACCAGCCGGACAGCGTGCTCCGCGAAGGTCCCGATGGCGTCGTTCCGCCCAAGGGCGTGAAGCCGGTGCCGGCGTTCTTCGCGCACAGCGCCGATGACAAGTATCCGGCCGAAGGCTCGATGGCCTTCGCCAAGGTCCTCAAGTCGATGGGCGGCTCCGCCGAAGTCCACGTCTGGGCCAAGGGCGGCCATGGTTGGGGCGCTTCCGAGCGCTGCCTCGCCGCCCTCCGCTGGACCGACCTGCTCGGCGAGTGGATGAAGGATCAAGGCCTGCTGCAGCCCTGAGCTGCTTCGCGCGTAGGCACAAAAAAGCCGCCCGACTGGGCGGCTTTTGCTTGGGAGGGTGGCGACCGCTTAGAACTTGAAGCGGAGACCGGCGACCGCTTCGAAGCTGTTCACCTGGCGGTTCTCTTCGTTGACGACGTTGGCGAAGTCGACGTTGTAGAGCTGGTGCAGGCGGGCGGTGACGGTGAAGTCGACGGACTCGGTGACTTCGAAGCGCATGCCGGCGAAGACGTCGGAAGCGAGGGCGGTGGACTTGGCGGTGTTCTTCAGCCAGCCGTAGCCGATGCCGGCGCCGATGAAGGGCTTGATGCCGCCCGTGGAGTTGAGCTCGTAGGTGTACTCGACGATCGCGGTGCGGGCGGAGGCGTCGACCGGGTCAGCGGTGACGATGTCACGGGTGCTCAGGTTGAGGCCGAGGTGGGAGTTCTCGGTGAGGTAGGTGCCGATGCCGAGACCGACGACGGAGGTGTTGTCGGCGCCTGCGCCGCCGGAGAGGGGCGTGCTGGGCTTACCGTAGCCGAGCTGGACATCGAGGGTGAGGGCCTGGGCGGCGGCGGCCATCAGGGGAAGGACCGCGAGGTAACGTAGGGATTTCATGGGGAAGTCTGGTTTAGGGAGGGGGAGGTGGGCTGTAAAGGCCGAAGCCTTACTTGGCCTCGACGATTTCGACGCTGGTGATTTCCACGCGTTCGGTCGGGGTGGAGCCTTCCATGCCGACGCAGCGGATGTCGGCGATCTTGTTGAGGGTCTCTTCGCCGGCGACGAGCTTGCCGAAGGCGGTGTACTTGTTGTTCAGGAAGGAGGCGTCGCCATGGCAGACGAAGAACTGGCTGCCGGCGCTGTCCGGGTCGCTGGAGCGGGCCATGGAGAGGACGCCCTTCACGTGGGCGCGGTTGTTGAACTCGGCCTTGACCTGGTAGCCGGGGCCGCCGGTGCCGGGGGCGCCGCGGGCGCCGACCTTGGAGTTCGGGCAGCCGCCCTGGATCATGAAGCCCTTGATCACGCGGTGGAAGGCCGTGCCGTTATAGAAATTCTCCCGGGACAGCTTGAGGAAGTTGTCCACGGTGCGCGGGGCGACGTCCGGCCAGAACTCGACGGTCATGTCGCCGTAGTTGGTGTGGATGATGGCGCGGGGGGTGGATCCGGCGGCGGAGGATTCTTTCATGGATTCTTGTTTGTTGGAGCAGGAGGAAAGGGCGAGGCCGGCCACGACGGCCAGGGCGGAGAGCAGGCAGAGGCGCAGGGTTTTCATGGGTTTCAGCCAATCCCACGGGCCTCCGCCCGCAACCCCAAACCTCCGCTTGCCAGCCCGCCCACGGGGGGGCAGGGTCGTCCCGTATGCGCGTGACCGTCAACGATGAGCCCAAGGAGACCGCCGCCCGGACGCTGGCCGACCTCCTCGCGGAACTCGGCGTGGCCCAGGAGCCGGCCGTGGCCGCCGCCGTCGACGAACAGGTCGTGCCTCGCTCCCGCTGGTCCGTCCAGGCCCTGACCGAAGGCGCCCGCATCCTCGTCATCCGCGCCGCCCAAGGCGGCTGATCTCCGACCCCTCATGTTCAAGTTCATCAAAGGTCTCTTCGTCAACGAGCCGGAAGCCCCGGCCCCGGAGAACCTCGTCCTGTTCACCCCCAATGACGGCAGCTGGGACCCGAAGATGGTCCGCCGTCTGTTCGACGCGGGCCTCGGCCGTCTGCACGTGCAGGTCCGCAAGGACTGGGAGCGCCGTCATTACGAGCAGTTCCTCCGCACGATCCCCGAGGCTTTCTGGCCGCGCATCGTGCTCGGCGAAGAGCCGGAACTCGTCGAGGCCCATCGCCTCGGCGGTTTTCAGATGCACCCGGGCGAGCGCGTCCCGCGTCGCTGGCCCAAGCACGCGGCGGTCAGCGCGAAGTGCCATGACTACGACGAGCTGCGCACGACCGACAAGGCCTGTGGCTACGTCTTCCTGACGCCGATCTTCGAGTCCGTCTCCAAGAAGGACCACCGCCCCCGCCGCACGCTCCGCGAATACGAAGTGATCCTGCAGCGCTGGAAGTCCGAAGGCGGCGCCCCTGTCCATGCGCTCGGCGGCATCACGCCGAAGAACGCGGCGAAGGCCCGCGAGATGGGCTTCGACGGCATCGCCTTCATCGGCTCGGTCTGGAAGCAGCCGGATCCGGTCCGCGCCTTCCTTGACCTCGAGCGCGCCTGGTACGGCAAGGAAGCCCGCAAGCTGAAGCGCACTTACTAGTCCGTGTTCCCGCGCCTGCAGTTCCTGACGCTCGACGCCGCTCCGCGCGCGCATCGCGAACAGGCCCGCGCCGCGCTCGAAGGGGGCGTCCGCTGGATCCAGTTGCGCGCGAAGCATCTGCCGACCGATATCTGGGTCGCCGAAGCGGTGGCCATCGCCGAACTCTGCCGCGACTTCGGCGCGGTGTTCGTGGTGAACGATTCGCCGGAAGTCGCCCTGCGCGCCGAGGCCGATGGCGTCCATCTCGGTGGTGACGACGCCTCGCCCGCCGCCGCCCGCGCCCTGCTCGGCGAGTTCGCGATCGTCGGCGTGACGCTCAACGAGCCCGCCCACGTCGCCCGCTTCGCCGGCGTCCGGGTCGACTACGCGGGCGTCGGTCCGTTCCGCCATACGCTCAGCAAGCAGAAGCTCGCCGCGGTCCACTCCCCGGAGTCCTTGGCCGGCCTCATCGCTGTCGCCGCGCCCTTGCCGTGCTTCGCGATCGGCGGCGTCACGGCCGCCGACTGGCCCGCTGTCCGCGCCTTGGGCGCCCACGGGATCGCCGTCAGCGGCGCCATCGCCTTGGCGGACGACCCGGTTTCGGCCGCGAAAACGTTGGTCGAAGCGGTCGCTGGCTAGGTTTCCCGAGGCGAGGGCTGGACAACCCCGAGGAGTCTCGGATTGTGCAGGCTCCGATGTCTTCGCTCCGTATCGCCGACCGCACCTTCGCCTCGCGCCTCCTCACGGGCACGGGCAAGTACGCCTCCGCCGCGCAGCTCCGCGCCGTGCTCGACGCTTCCGGCGCCGAGGTGGTGACGATGGCGATCAAGCGCGTGCGCTTCGGCGCCAAGGACGATGGCATCCTCTCCGCGCTCGACCCCAAGAAGCATCTCATCCTGCCGAACACTTCCGGCGTGCGCACGGCCAAGGAGGCGATCTTCGCCGCCGAGCTCGCCCGCGAGGCGCTCGGGACTTCCTGGCTGAAGCTCGAGATCCATCCGGATCCGAAATACCTGATGCCCGACCCGGTGGAGACCCTCGAGGCCTGCCGTGAACTGGTGAAGAAGGGTTTCACGGTCCTGCCTTACATCCACGCCGACCCCGTCCTCGCCAAGCGCCTCGAAGAAGTCGGCGCCGCCGCGGTCATGCCGCTCGGCGCGCCGATCGGTTCCAATCGCGGCCTGCTGTCGCGCGACTTCCTCCGCATCATCATCGAACAGGCCCGCGTGCCGGTCATCGTCGACGCCGGCTTGGGCGCCCCTTCGCACGCCGCCGAAGCCCTTGAGCTCGGCGCGGATGCCGTCCTGGTGAATACCGCCATCGCTTCTTCGGGCGACCCCGTCGCGATGGCCCGTGCCTTCCGTCTCGCGGTCGAAGCCGGCCGCGCCGCCCGCGAAGCCGGCCTGGGCGTCGGTTCCGACAAGGCCGAACCGACCTCGCCCCTCACGGGTTTCCTCGACTGACCGATGGCCGCGAAGCCCGGCAGGATGCGTGCGGACGAATTGCTGCTGAAGCTTTCGCTCGCGCCTTCCCGCTCGGTCGCCCAAGCGCTCATCCTCGCCGGCAAGGTCCGTTCGGGACCCGACGCCGTCGTCAATAAGCCGTCCCAGTCCTTCCCGGAGGACGCCGTGCTCACCGTCGATCAACCTCCGCGCTTCGTTTCCCGCGGCGGCGAGAAGCTCGAGGGCGCGCTCGATCATTTCAAGATTCCCGTCGAAGGCCTGCACGGGCTCGACGTGGGCGCCTCGACCGGCGGCTTCACCGACTGCCTCCTGCAGCGTGGCGTCGTCAGCATGACGTGCGTCGACGTCGGCACGGCCCAGCTCCATTCGAAGCTGCGCAACGACCCGCGCATCAAGAATCTCGAGAAGTTCAACGCGCGGGAGATCAACAACGTCGAGCTTCCCCATCAGACCTACGGCATCGTGGTCATGGATCTGTCGTTCATCTCGCTGGGGCTCATTTTGCCGATCGCCTGGCAGCGGGTAGGGAAGGGAGGCCATCTCGTGGCGCTCATCAAGCCGCAGTTCGAGGCGACCAAGGCCGAGGCTGACAAGGGGCGGGGTATCATCAAGGACCCGGTCATCCATGCTCGCGTGGTCGACGGCCTGACCGCCGCCGCCCAAGGCCTCCCGGGCGCCCAGGTCCTCGGGGTCATCCTTTCGCCCATTGAGGGCGGGGACGGTAATAAGGAGTTCCTGATCGCGGTCAAAAGGGCCTAAGTAGGGCTAGGGACAGGGCCAGTGAAGCAGAAGAGCTAAGGATTAGGCCTATTTTATGGCATTTCTACCCCCCATCCCTACCCCTGCCCCGCCTCCGGCACTCGGCGCCCCCCATTTCTCCTTGCCCTCGGCCCTCCTCCGCTTACTTCCAAACCTCCCATGACCACCGAAGGTAAGCTCAAGCGTTCCCGCAACCCCCTCGACTTCGATTTCACCGAACCCGAGGCCCTGTCGCGCTACGTCACCGAGACGGGCAAGATCCTGCCCCGTAAGCTGACCGGCCTCACCGCCCGCCAGCAGCGTCATATTGCCAAGGCCGTTAAGCGCGCCCGCAATATGATCACGATGAAGTAATCGCCTCTGCGATGACTTTCCCGGGCCGCCTTTCAGGCGGCCTTTTTGTTGTCGGTCTGGGAGGTTGCCCCCGCCGGCGTCTCGAGGTAAATCGGACGGGACTCCCGCCGTCCGGCTCGTAAGATCCCGTCTCCCTTGTCTCCGTCTGCTTCCAGTTTCCTGACCTCCGCTCCCGCCGACCTCGCGCGCGCGGCCGAGCTTCTGCGTCAGGGCGCCTGCGTGGCCTTGCCGACCGAGACGGTCTACGGCCTCGCCGCCGACGCGACCAACCCCGCGGCGCTCGCCCAGGTCTTCGCGATCAAGGGCCGCCCGCTCCTCGACCCGCTCATCGTCCACGTGCTCGATCAGGTCGCGCTCGCCGAAGTCGCCGAGCCCGATCCGCGCCTCGCACTCCTCGCTTCGCTCTGGCCGGGTCCATTGACGGTCGTGCTTCGTCGCAAGTCCGTCGTGCCCGATCTCGTCACGGCCGGCAAGGACACCGTCGCGGTCCGCATCCCGGCCCATCCGCTCTTCCGCGAGGTGCTGCGTCTCGCTGGCCGCCCGCTCGCCGCGCCGAGCGCCAACCCATTCGGTTACGTCAGCCCGACCAAGGCCACGCACGTGCGGGACTCCCTCGGGGAACGTTGTCCATGGATCGTCGACGGTGGCGCCTGCGCCCACGGCGTCGAATCCACGATTCTTGACCTTTCTGTCCCTGGTCGCGCCCGACTGCTCCGTCCGGGTCCGATCCCGCTCGAGAAACTCCGCGAACTCCTCGGCGACGTCGAGGTGGTCACGCGCGCCGCGAGCCAGCAGGCCGCGCAGGACGCCCCGGGCATGCTCGAACGCCATTACAGCCCGGCCACCCGTGTCGTGCTCTTCCCGAACGGCACGTTGCCAGTGATCGCCAACCTGCGCTCCGCGGTGCTCTTCCTCGGTCGCCGCGCGCACGCTCCGGCCAACGCCGACGTCTTCCTGCTTTCCGAAGCCGGTTCGACCGAAGAGGCCGCGCATAATCTTTTCGACCTGCTCCGTCAGCTCGACGCCCGCGGCTATGAGACGATCCACGCCGAGCTCGCGCCGCCCGCCGGCATCGGCGCCGCCTACAATGACCGCCTGACCCGCGCCGCCGCCCGCTGATGCAGAACCTCCTCGAGACGCTGAAGAAGGCCGCGGAATTCCTCGCGCGTAAGGGACTGGAGAAGCCGCGCGTGGAAGCCGAACACCTCTTCGCCGCGGGCCTGGGGCTGAAGCGCCTCGACCTTTACCTGCAGTTCGAACGGCTGCTCAACGACGAGGAAGTGAAACGCCTGCGCGACCTGACGGTCCGTCGCGGCAATCGCGAGCCGCTTCAGCACATCGTTGGCAAGGTCGAGTTCCGCGATCTCGTCCTTAAATCTGATAAGCGCGCGTTGATCCCGCGTCCGGAGACCGAAGAACTCATCGACCTCGCGCTCGCGCTGTTCCCGGAGGATCAGGCCGTCCGCGTGCTCGACCTCGGCACGGGCTCCGGCGCCATCGCGCTGGCCCTCGCCGCCGAGCGTCCGCTCTGGAAGGTCGACGCGGTCGATCGTTCGGCCGCCGCCCTCGCCCTCGCCCGCGAGAACGCCGTGCAGTGCAATCTGACCGAGCGCGTCAACTTCGCCGAGTCCGATTGGTTCGCCGCCGTCACCGATGCTTACGACCTCATCGTCTCGAATCCGCCTTATCTCACCGAAGCCGAAGTGGCCGAGGCCGACCCAGAAGTCCGCGAGTTCGATCCGAAGTCCGCGCTCATCGCGCCCGAGGAAGGCCTCGCCGACCTGCGCCGCATCCTGACCGATGCGCCGAAGTTCCTGCGTGCCGGCGGCTGGGTGCTTTGCGAGACCGGCATCGACCAGCACGTCGCCCTGGCGGAACTCTCGGCCCAGCTCGGTTACGCCGAGTCCGCCGGCCTGCCCGACATGAGCGGCCGCCCGCGTTTCTGGAAAGCGAAGAAAGCCTAGTTCGAGGGCCGTCTTTTGTCTTGGGTAGGGTCGGCACTGCGTGCCGACCTAGCTAGGTCAGCACGCAGTGCTGACCCTGCCTCGAGGCGAGAACCCGTCTTGCCCTTCGACCCGCCTTCGCTCTTTACTGACCTTATGTCCCAGCAGCCCGCCGCCAAACCGAAGACCGCCATCACCCCGACCCGCCAGGATGACTATCCCGAGTGGTACCTGCAGGTGATCAAGCACGCCGACCTGGCCGAGAACAGCCCGGTCCGTGGTTGCATGGTGATCAAGCCGTGGGGCTATGCGCTCTGGGAGAACATCCACCGCGACCTCGACGCGATGTTCAAGGAGACCGGCCACGTGAACGCCTACTTCCCGCTCTTCATCCCGGTCAGCTACATCCAGAAGGAAGCCGCGCACGTCGACGGCTTCGCCAAGGAATGCGCGGTCGTCACCCATTCCCGTCTCGAGGCCGGACCCGACGGCAAGCTCGTCCCCGCCGGCGAGCTCGAAGAGCCGCTCATCGTTCGTCCGACTTCCGAGACCATCATCGGCGAGACCTACTCCAAGTGGGTCCAGTCCTACCGCGACCTCCCGATCCTCATCAACCAGTGGGCCAACGTCGTCCGCTGGGAGATGCGCACGCGCCTCTTCCTTCGCACCGCCGAGTTCCTCTGGCAGGAAGGCCACACGGTCCATGCGACCGAAGCCGAGGCCGTCGAAGAGACGAACAAGATGCTCGAGGTGTATGCTGACTTCGCCGAGAACTACATGGCGATGCCGGTCATCAAGGGCCGTAAGACCGAGGGCGAACGTTTCCCTGGCGCCGTCGACACGCTGTGCATCGAATCGATGATGCAGGACCGCAAGGCCCTCCAGGCCGGCACGTCGCACTACCTCGGCCAGAACTTCGCCAAGTCCTGCAACATCCAGTTCCAGGACGAGAAGGGCACCCAGCAGTACGCGCACACGACCTCGTGGGGCGTGTCCACCCGCCTCATCGGCGGCATGATCATGACGCACTCCGA